>DASSKX010000354.1:0-3710 GCA_035689925.1 Acidobacteriaceae bacterium | reverse complement strand
AGAACCGCGACTGGAAGAACTGGACCGACGTTCTCCCCGTCGGCGCTGGCGACCCCGCAAAGCACAAGGCCGTTGCCTCTCCGCGCCCCGGACATGCCGACCTTGCCGGAGCCCTGAAGTGGGACTTCCCGGACGCCCGCTATGTCCTCGAACGCGCCTCCGCGCGTGAGTCGACTGCGCGTGTCGCAGCCGGAAGCGTTGCGAAGCAGCTTCTCCTGCAACTGGGCGTCGATGTCGCCAGCCATGTCATCCGCGTGGGTGCCGCTGAACTCGATCGAGACGCCTCCTGGGACGAAATCTCCTCCCTGCGTCAAAAGGATGAGGTGCTGCTGAACTGCGTGGATCCCGAAGCGGAGCAGCGCATGAAGGCCGAGGTCGACGCCGTTCTCCGCACCGGAGATACCGTCGGTGGCGTCTTTGAAGCCGTCGTGCACGGCCTGCCCCCCGGACTCGGCACCTGCGCCAACTGGGACGAGCGCCTCGACGGCCTGCTCGCTCAGGCCGTTATGTCGCTGCAGGCAGTCAAAGCCGTTGAGATCGGCCGTGGCGTGACCGCCGCTGAATCGTTCGGCTCCGCGGTGCACGACGCCATCGGCTACGCCGCTGAGACAAAGAATGGCCGTCATACCCGCTTCACCCGCGAGCACAACAACGCAGGGGGGCTGGAAGGCGGCATCAGCAATGGCGAAGACATCGTGGTGCGCGGATACCTGAAGCCGATTTCGACGCTCCGGCGTCCGCTGCAATCCGTCCGCTTTGACACCCGCGAAGAAACCAAAGCCGCGTACGAGCGGAGCGACGTCTGTGTGGTTCCGGCGGCCGGAGTCGCTGCCGAAGCCATGGTCGCGCTCACCGTAGCGCGCGTTGTGCTCGAGAAGTTCGGCGGAGATTCGCTGAAAGAACTCAAACGTAACTACGACGGTTACGTAGAACAAATCAGGAGCTATTAACCGGCTGCTGGGTGATTACCCCTCCCAGTTGTCGGCTGTTTTTGCAATGATTCGGGAAATCGTCAAATATCCGGACCCGATCCTGCAGCGGCCCACGGAAAAGATCACAGAGTTCAACGAGGAACTCCGCACCCTGGCCGATGACATGTTCGAGTCCATGTACAAGGCGCAGGGGATCGGCCTCGCTGCGCCGCAAATCGGCGTGTCGAAACGCATCACCGTCATCGACCTCAGCAACCAGGAAAACCCCGACGACAAAATCGTCCTCATCAACCCTGAGATCGTCTCCAGGGAAGGGAAGCAGTACGCCGAAGAAGGCTGCCTCAGCCTGCCGGACATCCGCGAAAAAGTCTCGCGCGCCGCAAAGGTCAAAGTCCGCGCACAGGATCTCGAGGGCAACTGGTTCGAAATGGACGGCACCGAACTGCTCGCCCGCGCTTTCCAGCATGAGATCGATCACCTCGACGGCGTTCTCTTCCTGTGGCGGCTAAGCGCCCTCAAGCGCGATCTGATCCTTCGCAAAATCCGCAAGCTGCAAAAAACCGGCGAGTGGAAATGAAGCTGGTCTTCTGCGGGACGCCGTCGTTTGCGGTGCCCACGCTGAAGCTGGCCCTCCGCGCAGGCTATGACGTCGCGCTGGTCGTCACCCAGCCTGACCGCCCCGTCGGACGCGAAAAGTCCCTGACCGCCCCGCCGGTGAAGACCACCGCAATCGAAGCTGGCCTGCCGGTCACCCAGCCCGAGAAGATCAAAAGCAATCCTGAATTCCGCGCTCAGCTCGAATCGATCCGCCCCGACGCCATCCTGGTCGTCGCCTATGGGCGCATCATCCCCAGGTGGATGCTCGACCTGCCGCGCCTCGGCAACATCAATCTGCACGGCTCGTTACTGCCGAAATACCGCGGTGCCGCTCCCATCCAGTGGGCGATCGCCAACGGCGAACCGGCCACCGGCGCGACCACGATGCGCCTGGACGAGGGCCTCGACACCGGCGACATTCTCCTCCAGCGTGAAATGCCCCTCGCCCCCGACATGACCTCCGTCGACGTCTTCCCGCTGCTTGCAGAAATGGGCGCAGACCTCATGATGGAAACGCTGCGCAGCCTCGAGGCCGGAAGCATCACGCCGCATCCGCAGGATCACTCCCGGGCGACGCACGCCCCCATCCTCACACGCGATGATGGCCGCATGGACTTCAGCTGCCCCGCGATGACCCTGTACAACCGCTGGCGTGGCTTCCAGCCCTGGCCTGGGGCATGGACCACGCTGAACGGGAAGAAACTCGCCGTCCATCGCCTCCTGCCCACGCAGTTGCTGGGCGTCCGCACCGCCGAGCCTGGCACCGTAGTCGTTCAGCAGGGAACCATCTTCGTCGCGTGTGGCGACCGCACCTGGATCGAACTGGTCGAAATCCAGCCGGAAGGGAAGCGCCGCATGACCGCCGGCGAATTTCTGCGCGGCCACGCACTCCAGTCCGGCGCCCGCCTCGAGTAACGTGATGATCGCGCCCGCGCGTCGCGTCGCCTCTGGCATCCTGTTCCGCATCGGGACGAAGGGCGCGCACAGCGACGACCTCCTGCGCTCTCGCGAGGTGGACGCGCTCTCCGCGCAGGACCGCAACCTGACCACCACCATCGTGCTCGGCACGTTGCGCTGGCAACTGTCTCTCGATGCGCAGATCCGCCCCCTTCTTGCGCGGCCCAACACAAAGCTCACCCCCGAGATTGCCGTCGCTCTTCGGATGGCCGCCTACCAACTCCAGCATCTGGAGCGCGTGCCCGCCCACGCGGTAATCAATGACGCCGTGGAAATCGTGAAGCAGGGCAGGGAACGCGGCGCGGCCGGTATGGTGAACGCCGTCCTCCGCAAAATCGCGGCCCAGCCGCGCTGGCAGGCTCCCGGCTCACTCACATCGCCAAAGGACATCGCGGCTGCCTGGGCGCATCCCGAGTGGCTCGTCGAACGCTGGGCGCAACGCTACGGGGTTGAAGCTGCCGAATCGATCTGCCGCTGGGATCAGGAGCCCGCCGGCATCACGCTCCGCCTCGGCCCTGCATCCGAACCCAGCCTCTCCTCACTCGACCTTGAACCAGGCGCTTTCCTCGCGCGTGCCCGCCGTCTGGTTCGTGGCGATCTCCGCGCCGGCGTCCAGTCCGGCCACATGCGTATCCAGGATGAAGCCTCACAACTGGTCGCCGAAATCGCTGCTGCTGCGGCTCCCGGTGCGGAGCATGTCCTGGACACCTGTGCCGCTCCGGGCGGCAAAACCGTTATCCTGGCCGAGCGGCTGCCCGCATCGGAAATCATTGCTGTCGACGCAAGCCTTCGCCGTCTTGAGGTCATGCAGCGCACGCTGCCGCCACCGTTCCGGCAGAAAATCCGATTCGAGCCTGCAGACGCGGCCAAGCTTCATCTGCAGCCGACCCGCGGGCTCATCCTCTGCGACGTCCCCTGCAGCGGCACCGGCACACTCGCGCGGAACCCCGAAATTCGCCTGCGCCTCGAACCCGCTGAACTGAAGCGCCAGCAAGCGCGTCAAATCGCTATCCTGCGCGCCGCCTTACCCGGCCTCGCCCTCGGTGGCCGACTCGTCTACTCCACGTGCTCCCTCGAGCCTGAGGAGAACGAAGCTGTGGTCGATGAAGTTCTCAGCAGTACCGCAGGCATCCGGCTTATTCCCGTCGCTGGACTCCTCGATACGCTGCTCGCCACCGGCGTCTTAACGCCGTCAGGGCGCGAATTGCTCCGCAGCGCGACGGA
>DASSKX010000353.1:0-3274 GCA_035689925.1 Acidobacteriaceae bacterium | reverse complement strand
GACGCCGCTGCCGCGGGCCGCGGGAAAGAACTGCATCACCAGGGCGGCGACCAGCAGTCCAGCGAGTGCGGGGATGTAGAGAAGGCGCAACTGGTGCTCGTGCGGGGCGGATCCGAGCGCAAGTATTTTGACCCATTCGATGGCAATGCGAAAGGAGACGACCAGC
This sequence comes from Acidobacteriaceae bacterium, assembly GCA_035689925.1. Lineage (GTDB taxonomy): Bacteria > Acidobacteriota > Terriglobia > Terriglobales > Acidobacteriaceae > Palsa-343. The sequence continues at coordinate 3,108 of DASSKX010000353.1, read as the reverse complement.
AGCCCGGAGATGACGCCGATGAAGATGGAGAGGACGAGGAAGAGGCGCTCGTCACGGGTGGGTGCGATGCGGTCGATGGTGGCGGCGAGGGTGCTGCGCTGCGGGCGGACTTCGGCGGCCGCCGCCGTCGGGGTTTCCGGGACGGCGGACATGGGCGGTGCGGTTTGTACGGATTCAGTGCGTGGCTCGGGCATTTAGTCCTGTTCAACCGCAGCGGGGTTTTGCGCGATGCGCAGCAGGAGGGCGTCGTCTCCGGAGGGTGCGCCGCAGGTCTGGGCAGTGGTGGTTTCAGTGTCGTAGACGAGTTGCAGGATGGTCTGTTCCAGATCGGGCTTCTGCTCGAGTTGCTGGACGGTGAGCCGGGCCGGCAGCTGACCCCAGCGGGTGATCAGGGCGGCAATTTGCGGCGTTATAGAGTGAGCGGTGGTGCAGGCGGTGAGGCGCTGGTGCGCGATGTTGCGGGCGTTCAGCAGCCGCTGGGCGCGAATGCGCGCGGGCTGATCGTAGGCGGGATAGAGCAGGAGGATGCGGCTGGAGGTGTCGAGCATGGCGCGGGCGGCATTCCTCTCGCCGTCTGGAAGCTGGGCGGAGTGAGACATGAGCCGGGAGAGGTAGTCGGCGGCGACGCGATACATGCCCAGGTTGAATGCAGTGCGGCCGGCGCCAGTCAGCGCCTCGAGGGGCTGAGGCTTCAGCGCCGCCAGGGAGCGGTAGACGCCGAGAGCGTTCGACAGGTCGCCGGCTTTCTCAAGCAGCGCGGCAATGCCGAGCTTGATGGCCGGGTCATCGGGAGCATTGCTGGCGGCGATGAGGAGCTGGGTTCTGGCCTTGTCCGGCTCGTGACGCGAGATGTAGTAGCGGGCAAGCTCGAGTCGGACTTCGCGACGGCGATCGAAGCCGTTGCCTTGCCACGTGCCGTCGATCGCAGCCTGATAATGTCGGACGGCTACGGGTTCGTTGCCGGCTTTCACGGCGAGGCGCGCGAGTTGAAGATTGATGATGGCGTCGCCTGGCGCTGCTTCCCATAGGGTGTTGAAGTAGGAGGTGGCTTCGACGGTGCGCCCTGCCTGGGCGAGCGCCATTGCCAGGTCGATTTCGGTCTGCCGGCTGGGGACGTAGGCGAGGGCCGAACGGAGGGCCTCGACTGCTTCCTGGGGCCGGTTTTGCTCGAGAGCGATTTCGCCACGGTGGCGCCAGCGGTTGCCGAGTTCCTCGCGATGGTCCTCAAACGAGCGGTGCAAGAGCCAGGTGAGCACCAGGATGACGCCGGTGATCAGGAACAGCGTCAGCAGCGATATCGTATCCCGAATGATCAGCTTGCGCCTGGCGAGCCGTTCTTCCGGGGTGAGGACGGTGCCGGCGTGGAGGATGGTCATCGTTCTGTTCTTCTATCTTCCCAGATTCATGTTTCTGGGCGTCTACTGAGGTTCAGATGCGTTGAAATTTCCTGCAGGAGAGACGACAGAGGTAGCATCGAAGAGGCGGGCTGAGCAGGATTTATGGACCTGAGGGAGAAACAGACGGCACTGGAGGAACGGCTGCGGGAGCTGGGCAGCGTGCTGGTCGCCTACTCGGGCGGGGTCGATTCGGCTTATCTGGCGTGGGCGGCGCACCGGGTGCTGGGGGAGAAGTCGCTGGCGGTGCTGGCGGATTCGGCGTCGCTGGCGCGGAGCCATTATCGTGACGCACTCGCGTTTGCGGAGGAGCATGGCATTCCGCTGCTGGTGGTCGAGACGCGCGAGCTGGAGCACGAAGAGTACGCGAAAAACGATTCGAACCGCTGCTTCCACTGTAAGGATGAACTGTTTACGGTGATGGAGGCGGAGCGGGCGCGGCGCGGCTTTGGCGCGGCGGCATACGGGCTGAATCTGGATGACGGCAGGGATTTTCGCCCCGGACAGAGGGCGGCGACCGAGCACAACATTGCGGCTCCGCTGGCCGATGCGGGATTGACCAAGGCGGATATTCGCGCGCTGGCGCAGGAAGCGGGGCTGCGCGTTTGGGATAAGCCGGCGTCGGCGTGTCTCTCTTCGCGGATTGAGTACGGACGGCGGGTGACGACGGAGGCGCTGCGGCAGGTGGAAGAGGCCGAGGAGGCGCTGCGCGGGTTGGGCTTGCGGCGGTTCCGAGTGCGGCATCACGGGAGCGTGGCGCGGGTGGAGATTGCGGAGGAGGAGATGGCGGCGGCGCTGCGTCCGGAGTTTTTCCGGAGGATGGCGGCGGCGGTGCGGGCTGCGGGATTTCCTTATGTTGCGGTGGATTGCGACGGATACCGCTCCGGGTCGATGAATGAACTGCTGCCGGCGGAGATGCTGGCGGGGACGCGGCGTTCCTGAAAAGGGCTATGAAGGTTGCGAAGCTGGAGTGCTTTGCCGGGATCTCCGGCGACATGATGCTGGGCGCGCTGATTGATGCAGGCGTGCCGGAGGTGCTGCTGCAGGAGGCGGCGCGGTCGCTGGGGATTGGGGCGGAGCTGCGGGTGGGGAGCGTGGTCCGGAACGGGATCCGCGCCACGAAGGTGGACGTGCTGGAGCATGGGCGGCTGGCCGAGGATGCGGACGAGCATGGGGATGCACAGCATGACCATGCTCATCAGCACGAGCATCATGACGAACATCAACACGCGCATAGCCGCAACTGGCCGCAGATTCGCGAGCTGATCGAAGGGGCGGCAATCCAGGAGCAGGCAAAGCGGATTGCGCTGCGGGCTTTTGAACTGCTCGCGGTTGCGGAGGCGAAGGTGCATGGTATCTCGCCGGAGCAGGTCCATTTTCATGAAGTGGGCGCTGTAGACACGATCACTGATATTGTGTGCGCGGCGGTCGGGGTGGCTTCGCTGCGCGTTGACGAATGGCGGTGCTCGGCGGTGAATGTGGGCAGCGGATTTGTGCAGTGCGCGCACGGGCAGATGCCGGTTCCGGCTCCTGCGACTGCGGAGTTGCTGCAGGGCGTGCCGACGTATGCGGCGGGTCCGCAGATGGAGCTGACGACTCCGACAGGTGCGGCGCTGCTGCGGGCGCTCGGGTGCCGGTTCGATGCTAAGGATCCGGTGACGGAGAGCGGGAACGGGTATGGCGCGGGCGGACGCGATCCGAAGGGCTTTCCCAA
>DASSKX010000352.1:0-4856 GCA_035689925.1 Acidobacteriaceae bacterium | reverse complement strand
TTGGGATTGGACGCCTGCTGGTTGAGGCGCGCGCCCGGAACGACGACGAGATCATCGACGTTGGGAGCCGCGTTGACCGGGAGATAGTTGACGCCGACTTCGCCGAGCTGGCCGCCGTCGCGCAGGATGGCTTTCCATTGGAGGAAGCGGCCGGGAGGAGATTGCACCGCGCCGTCTTTGAGCGGCTGCCAGTCAGACCAGCCCCAGTCGCCACGGCCGCGGATCGGCTGCTCGACATTGCCGGTGCGAGTGAGGAGATCGTAGTTGGCGGAATCGGGCTCGATTTCAACACGGCCAAAGCGGGCGTAGGCGCCGGCGTCGAGCACGTCGCTTGCGTACTCGTGCGTTTGCGTTTTGCCGAGGGAGTAGAGTTTGCCGGTGTTGCCAGTGCCGATGAGGACTGCGCCGCCTTGCGCATTGACCAGGCTGAGGCCCTGCTGCGCTTCGAGGTGCGCGATGTCGGCGTAGTCGCCGTTTTTCTGGATGCGGAAGATGTGACCGCGATTGCCGCTGATGGCAAGGACGCCGTCGGGCTGGGCGTCTAGCGCGTAGACAATGTCCTCTTTGCTGGACCAGATTTTGCGCGGCGCCTGGTCTTCTGCAAGCGCGTAGACTTCGGTGCCGTCGGGCGCGGAGGAGCTGGCGTTCGCAGCCTGCAGCGAGCCGGGCTGCACGATGGTGAAGGTGATGGTGCCGACACCCTGTACGGCAAGCGGAGGAAGCGGATTGTGGCTCTTGTCGCCGACGCTGGCGGCGTAGATTGTGCCGTCAGATCCGACGGCTACCGACGTGATCTCGCGACGCGGAGCTTCGAAGAGAACGTAGCCCTTTCCCTGCGGGCTGATGCGGTAGACGAGACCAGAGCCGTCAGTGCCAGCGATGAGATTGCCCTTTGCATCCCACGCTAGGGCGCGGATGTGCTGCTCGTCTGTTTTGAAGAAGAGGTCGGGCTTGGCATCGGGAGATGCGGGGTTGATTCGATAAATCGCGCCGGGACCGCCGACGGCGATGTAGAGCTTGCCGGTGGAGTCGAAGGTCATGTCCCAGATGTAGTGCGATTTCGATTCGCGGTTTGGCTTGGCACTGTCTTCGCCCGCGGGTGCGGCCTCTGCTTTGGCGGCGTCGAAGATGAGCTTGGCGGACGACTCGTCCTGCTTGGTTGTGGAGTTCGCGTTGAGTTTGTACACCTTGCCGCCGGGGACGGTCGCCGCATAGATGGAGCCGTCCGGGCCAACGCGAACGACCTGCACGCTGACATCGCGGGATTCGAAGATGGTGACGGGCTTGCCATCTTTCTGCGCGCTGCCGCGCAGCACACTGGCGGGCGAGCCAGTGCCGAGATACGGCGTGCCGCTCTTGTCGACGGCGACGGACCAGATGAATGTTGATGGTGTGGTGAGCAGGTCGGTGAGGCCGGGGCCCTCGTGGAGGGTGCCGTTGCTGTTGATGGCGACGCCTTGCGGTGTGCCCTTCTCGAACTCCTCAATGCGCGACTGGGTCCAGAGATGGGTGCCCTGGGCGGAAAGGTTTTGAGGACCGACTGTAATCGACATCGCCGATGCTGCGATGGTGAGAGCGAAAAGCGCGCGGCAGGTTGGAGACATTCTGAAGTTGAGTATAAAAGCAGGGGCGCAGGGACATAGGGACCAGGGACGTAGGTGACGAGGGGACAAGGTGACTAGGTGACGAGAGGCAGGGGGGCAGGTGACAAGCGGACAAGTCGATGGAGGAGCTAGGTGCCTCTTCGGAATTGGATGATGCGGCGGCGGTCGCGTTTGGTGGGGCGGCGTTCGGGGAGGGGGGCGAACTCCTGCATGGCTTTGCGCTCGGCGGCTTCGCGCTGGCGGCGCTCTTTGCTCTCTTCGGTTTCGCGGTAGAGGGTCTGGGCGACGGCTGCGGGACCGCGGATGTCGGAGATGGCGAGGACCTCGACGTGGAATTCGCCGGCTTCGTTCTTGATTCGGAGCATGTCACCCGCGTGAACGTCGCGGGCGGGTTTGGCCTCGATTTCGTTGGAGCGGATGCGGCCCAGGTCGCAGGCTTTCGAGGCGAGGCCGCGGGTCTTGAAGAAGCGGGCGGCCCAGAGCCATTTGTCGATACGTACGGATTTGCGAGGTGAGTCGGCGGTCACAGCTTCAGGCCTGGCTGTCAGCCGCTGGCCTGACGGTTTTCCAGATGTAGAGGAAGTTGGCGTCGCTGGAGGTGGAGATTTCCAGACCGAGCTGCCGGGTGGCGCGATTCAGAGCTGAACGTATATTCTCCTTGCTGTCGGGTAATTCCGCGAGGGGAACTTTGAGGGCATGGTCGGGCTCGAGGAGACTGATGTCGTTCAGTATTTGAGTGACGATCTTCTTGTGTTTACCGTCGCGGCCTTTTGGGACGTCGGCCTGATTGATCGATTGGTATCGCATTGAGTTTGCATTCGGTTCCGGGTTTGTGGACATAGGTATTTCGATGGGGCCCTTCTCCGATGTCGATCGGGACTCTAGTGTTTAACGTATGACTAAGCTAGCCGGCGTAGGGTTATCCTACCCTTGATTCGATGACAAACGTCGACGGAAATATGCAAAAACTGATGTAAATTCCGATCCGATCATGACGGCGTATAAGCCGAGTATTTGAAACGTGTTAGGCGTACACTGAACAAGATTCCACGTACGCACACAAAGCTGATAGGGTGTACCGAGGAGAAAAAGTGTGAGCAAGAACAAGACTTTCCCCACTGTTCCGCTCAAGGAAGTGCCCGCACAAGCGGAGGGCCATAAGACGGAAGGGCATCGGCCGGTCGTGCTGGTGGTGGACGACGAGAGCGTGATCGCCGATACGCTTGCCGAGATCCTGTCGCGCAGCGGGTATAACGCGGTGCCGACCTACGATGGAGACAGTGCGCTGGAGACGGCGCTGCTGACGCCACCGGAGATGTTGATCACGGACGTGGTGCTGCCGGGAATGACGGGCATTGAACTGGCAATTACGATTCGGCGCATCTTTCCCGATTGCAAAATTATTCTGTTCTCGGGCCAGGCTTCGACAGCGGATCTGCTGGCGAGCGCGCGGGCGGAGGGGCATCACTTCACGCTGCTGAACAAGCCGCTGCATCCGCAGGATCTGCTGCAGCGGGTTGCAGAGGGGCTGAAGCCGCGCAAGGCTGCTCCGGTAGAAGCGCAGTAGGTTTAGAGCCGAAGAGAGACGGATCGGGCGCCTTTGCGGGCGCCCGGTTTTGTTTGCGGTGGATTCGACTTCGTCCCGGTCGGGCGAACGCGTAGCATTCGTGGACAGTTCGGTCGCCCCTACGGGGCTTGAGTCGATTGTTCGAATCTTTCCCAGGAGTGCGCCGCTGCGGCGGCTTCTCCTGGGCTACTATCGCTAGCCCCTACGGGGCTGGACCGCTTTGCTCCGCTCAAGATGACAGGCCTTCTTCCGCTCCGCTCAAGATTGCAGGCAGTAGTTGCTGGGTCAGTTGGCGAGGACGGCGCGATAGCGGACTTTGTTCTTTTTCACCTTGTCGATTGCTTCGTTGGCTTTCGACATATGGAAGCCTTCGGTGGTCGCCTTGACGCGGTGACGAGCGGCTACATCGAGCATTTCGCGAATGCGCTGCGGTGAGCCGATGGGGCTGCCGGTGATGGTGCGGATTCCGGCGATGAGCGGGAATGCCTGCACCGAGACGGGCGATGGCGGCACGCCTACGAAGCAGAGGGTTCCGTTGGGGCGGAGCGCCTGGATGTAGACGTTCCAGTCCTGGTCGGCGTTGGCGGTGTTGAGTATGAAGTCGAGCGATCCGGCGACGTCCTTCATGGCTTTCGACTCGCGCGAATTTACGAAGTGGTGCGCGCCGAGCGAACGGGCCTCTTCTTCCTTGCTGGTGGAGGTGGAGAAGGCGATGACTTCAGCTCCGAAGACTTTTGCGAACTGGATGGCGATGTGTCCGAGGCCGCCGATTCCGATGATGCCGACGCGGGAACTGGGGTTGACGGCGTGATCGCGCAGGGGGCTGTAGACTGTGATTCCGCCGCAGAGGAGCGGTGCGGCCTGCTCGCTGGGCAAGGCGTCGGGGATGGGTGAGACGAAGCGGGCGTTGGCGCGAACTCCGCTGGCGTAGCCGCCGTGGCGATGGACGCACGTAGCTTCCTGGTAGGGGCAGAGGTTTTCGAGACCGCGGCTGCACCACTCGCACTGTCCGCAGGAGTTCGATTGCCAGCCGAGGCCGACGCGCTGTCCAACTTTGAGGGAGCGAACCTGAGATCCGATGGCGGTGACGGTGCCGACGATTTCGTGACCGGGGATGAACGGATATTGGCTGATGCCCCAGTCGTTGGAAATGAGATGAAGATCGCTATGACAAATGCCGCAGTGGGTGATGCCGATTTCGACTTCCTGTACGCCGAGTTCTCCCGGGTCGTAGCGAAAAGGCAAAAGCTCGGCACCCGCTGCGTGAGCTGCTAAACCTTGGATCTGAGCCATGACTTTACGCAGTCCTCGCTTGGGTCGCTAAAAGGCCGAAAAACATCTGAGCCGTAAGGATACGACGAAATTCTCCGGTCTGCAGTGCAGGTTGAGGGTTAGTTTAAACCGCCGCCCGGCTCGATGTGGAGTGAGAGAAGTTGGAATCCGCTGAGCACGCCGCCGGCCGGGGCCTGACCGGCTACGACTGCTGACTCGCCGCTAAGAGTGACGTCTTGCGCGGCGCGAAGCGGTTCGAGCGCGTTGGCCATGGACAAGGGCAGTGCGGAGAGGTTTTGGCCGTTCACGCCTGCCTGGGCATCGGGCAGCAGGAGGCTGACGAAGATGCGATCGGCGGGATGCTGGTTCTTTGCCTGCGCGAGAGCTGTTTCCAGATCGACGGTGCGGGTGGT
>DASSKX010000351.1:0-3584 GCA_035689925.1 Acidobacteriaceae bacterium | reverse complement strand
GAGAAGTATGAGATTGGCCCAAAGCCCGACTGTTCCGACTGCACCATTACCGCAAACTATGTGCCGCCGGCCGCAGGCAGCAGCACGGGTACCCTGACGGTGAATGTCACCAGGAATGGGAAATCGCTGACCTTAACTTCGGGCATTTACATCCCGCAGGGAATGGGCAGCGGCCCGTTTCCGGCGTTGATCGCCATGGAGATTGCCTCGTTCAACTTCAATGGCACAATCATTAACTTCCCCCCTCCTCCGCCGCCCAACTACGGAAGTCTCCCGGCCACCGTTTTCAAGAATTTGCCGATTGCAACGGTTGGCTATGTCAGTACCCAGGTAGCCGGGTACGCGTTTAGCTCGCCGAGTGACCACACGAAGGACCCCTTCTATCAGCTCTATCCTGACCTTTGCGAAGGGATTTGCAGCGGCGGCAGCAATCAAGGTGAATACGCGGCATGGTCCTGGGGAGTGAGCCGCCTGATCGACGGCATGGAGATCGCGACCCATCAGGCCGTGAACCCGCTGCCCATCGACATGAGCCACCTCGCCGTGACCGGGTGCTCGTTTGCCGGCAAGATGGCGCTGTTTGCCGGCGCCTTCGATGAGCGGATTGCCTTGACCATTGCTCAGGAAAACGGCGGCGGCGGCGCGCCCTCCTGGCGTGTGTCGCATGAGATCGAGGCGGATGGTTCGGTGGAAGATATCCACGACACCAACTACGACTGGTTCGCCGGGCAGATGCATCAGTTCGCCGAAGACAACGGCTACAAGCTGCCGGTGGACCATCATGAGTTAATGGCGATGATCGCCCCGCGCGCACTGCTCGAAACGGGCAACACAGATTTTTACTGGCTCTCCAATCGGTCCAACTATGTTTCGGCACGGGCGACGCAGCAGATCTACAACACCTTCGGCATCGGAGATCGGTTTGGCTTCTATATCGACGGCGGCCACAACCACTGTGCGACTCTTCCGGCAGAGGCACCGGCCATCAGCGCTTTTGTGAGCAAATTCCTGCTTGGGAATATGGCCGCGAATACGGATGTGGAGGTCAACCCCTATCCCAATCTCGACTACATCCGCTGGACGGCCTGGTGGGGCGGCGATCCCAACAACGATCCACAATTCCCGACCGACTGGAACTCGAGCGGAAGCGTCGTGATGTCCATCAACAACGGTCTGGATCTGCAAATCAATTCCGGCCAGCTCGTTCTCGGAGGCTATCAGCTGGCCGTCCGCGGTGGCAGCCACCCGGCAGCGACCGTCTCCCTGACCAGCGGGAACGTGCAGACCGACGTTCAGTGCCCCGATGGAAGCTCGTATACCCTGAGAATTCCCTTCCCGAACAATCAGTCGTATTCGATCCCGGCAAACAACAATTCCTTCTTCCCAGCGCCAACTGCTTATCAGGGGTCGGCAACGGCTCCGGCATGCGGCAGCGGAACTTCGGGTGTGCTGGAGGGAGCCTACTTCTCGGCTCTGGGGCTGGCCAACGGCATCGGGAATCCGCCCGCAGCTCCGGGGCTAACGACGACCGATACAGCCGATCCTCTCGCGGTGAGGTTCTCGTGCAGCGCCAACGGCGAAAGCACCGGGCTTCGGTCGCCGTTAACCGTGAACTTCCAGCCGTAATTGTTGAGCTTCGCCAGTCAGTCGGTATGGCTGACTGGCGAAGCCTCGCTTTCAGAGGACTCAATCGGCAGGGCTACGACGAACTCCGTCCGTCCCGGCTCCGATGTGAAGCTGATCGCGCCGTTGAACTCCTGCGTCACAATCCGCTTCGCGATGCCCAGCCCGAGTCCTGTGCCGACTCCCGCAGGCTTGGTCGTAAAGAACGGGCGGAAGATGTGTTCGCGCACCTCCGGCGGAATGCCGGGCCCCTCGTCGGCAATCCCAACGCGGATCGATTGTCCCTCGCGCCAGGTTCGCACCCGCACCCTGGAGCCCTCGGGAGCCGCATCGATCGCATTGTCGAGAAGGTTGGTCCACACCTGCGTCAGCCCTGTTCCGCGCGTTTTGAGTTGCGGCAACTCACCGGCGAAGTCCTTGTCGATGACAAGCCCTTTATGTCGAAACTTGTGGCCGAGAATAATCAAAGTGCTGTGAATGCTCTCGTGCACGTCAATCACATGCGCGCCGTTCTTGTCCTCGTACGCGTACTTCTTGACAGCGATCACCAGATCATTCAGCCGGCCCAGGCTCTCCTCAATGGTGGTCAGCTGTTGTGTCGCCGAGATCAGCGCCTCGAGCCATTTCAGCGCCAGTTGCAGGGTCTCGCCGGGAAACGCTTTCTGCGCGCAGGCAATATCCCCTGAACGCCATCCTGCTGCGATCAGTGTTGGCGCCAGCTTCCATGCATTCTCCACTCCGATGCCTTCGAGCCAGTTGGCGAGTTCCTCTTCGGCATCGGCTTCTTCCAGCGTGCTGATCGGTTTTGCTTTGTCCCGCCCCAGCACCTCGCGTTGCATGTCCAGCAGGCATTCCGTCTGCTCGGTTGTGAGCGGCGAACGGCAAAAGCAGATGCTGGTGTCCTGCAGCCGGCTCAGGCTTTCGCGCAGCAGGGCCGCCGAGCGCTTCGCCGCAGCTCCGGGATTCTTCAGCTCGTGCATCAACCCTGCGGCCAGGGTTCCGAGCGACATCAGTTTCTCCTGATGCAGGGTCATGGTGGAAAAGGAGTGAATCCTCTGCGCCGCCTTCGCCAATACAGCCTGCCGCAGCGTGGGACACGTCGCCATTAAGCGCCAGAAGCCTTCCGTGTCGATGCGCAGCAGTGTGGTGTGCGCCGTCGCAGAAACCTGCACGCCGGCCTTTTCCACCCCCAGCAGGAGCGGCGACTCGCCAAAAATCTCGCCTGCATGTGCGGTCACCAGCGGCGTCTCGCCGCCCCGCATCTCAAGGCGTACGGCGCGCACTTCCCCATCCAGCAGGATGCAGAAGCTCACGGGCGTCTCGCCCTGCTTGTAAATCACGGAGCCGGCAGGCGCGTCCACCAGCTCTACCCTGCCCAGGCATTCCAGCTCATCCGGTTTCAGCCGAGCCAGCATCGGAACCTTCCGTGCCAGAATCGACAGCTCTTCCCCTGTCAGCACCCTGCTCGTCAATTCCGCTTTCGTTGATTCCATGCTCTTCCATTTCCAGCTCTGGCTTCAGTACTGCGCCAGATACTGATGCATGAACTGCACTGCAATCGACCCTTCGCCCACCGCCGACGCCGCTCGTTTTACCGAGCCGTGTCGCACATCGCCCGCCACAAAGACGCCCGGCATGGAGGTCTCCAGCAGGTAAGGCTCGCGGTGTTCCTTCCAGATCTCCGGCAGCTTTCCTTCGACCCGCAAATCTCGACCAGAAAGTACAAACCCATATGGATCCCGCATCACCGTTCCCGGCAGCCACTCCGTCTGCGGAGCCGCCCCGATGAACAGGAAGACCGATGTCGCCGAGCGCACCTCTTCGCCGCGCTGCGTTCGGATCTTCAGGCACTCAAGCCGGTCCTCGCCCATAGCCTCGACGATCTCGCTTTTGGTCTCCACCGTTATATTCGATGTGCCAGCGATCTGATCGATGAGGTATTTCGACATGCTGCTCTCGAG
>DASSKX010000350.1:0-4937 GCA_035689925.1 Acidobacteriaceae bacterium | reverse complement strand
CCGCGGTCTGCCGGGAGTCGCCATGGCCCGATCTGCGAATCTGTCGCGCCGCGTGGAATCGATGCTCAACGAGCAGCAGTTGCAGCGGGCGTTCCTTGAAGGCAAGCGTCGTGCAGTAATGTCACTTCTCGTTGTTCCGGTCGCGCTGTTCGCAGCGATTATCCTGGCGCGCGTTCCTGCCGCATCGGCGCAATCCTCACAGCAGCCCACGACTCCGCCGCCGCAGACTGATGCACAGCCGCAGAAGCCCGCAACTGGGCAGGCCAGCCCGCCCCAGGATCAGGTGAGTGGCACGGACTCAGCACAACCCGCCGCTCCGGCAAAACCAGCTGCGCCTGCCAGTCCCTCTACCCCGCAGCTTCTACCAGATCAGAGTGCCGTTCCGCCGGCGCCGCCTGCTCCGGATGTGTTGCCCGCTACGCCCGACATTCCGGCGCCGCCGCCTCCTGGCGAGGGAGAAGGCATTGGCGCGGGCTTTGGCCAGTCCGACAACCAGAGCACCACAACCAGCGTCTTCAACGACTCCGGAGAGACGAGTTCTTTCCAGACCAATCGAAACGGGAAGAGCTCGTACTACTTCCGTTACCACTCCGGCGGTGATGCGTATGCGATCGTGACGGACCCCGGCAGCACCATGACGTTTTCCGGGGTCTGGGACCGCGACCAGCGAGCGCAAATCGATAAAGCCCGCAGCATGGCGAACGGCCCGTTTCTCTGGTTCCGCCATGAGGGCAAGGAATACATCGTGACGGACCCGGCCATCGTTGCGCACCTGCAGCAGATGTATGAGCCGATGCAGGAACTCGGCCGGCAGCAGGCAGTGCTTGGACGCCAGCAGCGGGAACTGGGCATGCAGCAGCGAGGACTCGCCCGCCAGCAGCGGCAGGCTGGCGATGTGCGCATGCCCGACCTGTCGAAGGAAATGGCCGAGCTGAACGCGGCCATCGCGAAGCTCCGCACGGATCAGTCTCACTGGAACGACGAACAGTGGGCCGATCTTCAGGCGAAGCTGAAGGCCGATGAAAACCAGACGCTCAGTCCGGAGAAGATGGGCCAGATCGAGGCGCAACTCGGAGCCATGCAAGCGCAGTGGAACTCCGAGCGCATGGCTGAGTTTCAGGCGAAGCTCGGTGCCTTGCAGGCAAAGCTTGGCACTCTCCAGGGCGAAGCCGGAACGCGCATGGGTGCCTTCGGCGCGCAGATGGGCGAACTTGGGAGCCGCATGGGTGCGCTCGGGGAACAACAGGGAAGGCTTGGCGCTGAACAGGGACGTCTGGCCAGGGAACTCGACGAGCAGGTGCACAAGATTATCGAGCAGTCGCTGGCGGACGGAAAGGCGAAACCCGTGCAGTAAACCGCGCGGTCGCTGACGCACCGCACGCAGCGTCGAAGGCAGTACCCGCGCAGCTCTGTCTTCGCAGTGTTCTCTGTGGTGCGTCATCGCTGTTGCAAGCCATAGAGCGCGGCCCGCAACTGATAGACTCATAACCGCAATGCCCTTCACGGTCTATCTGGCTGCCGGTGTGCTGGCGTATCTCCTCGGATCGATTCCGTTTGGCTATCTGCTGGTGCGCGTCTTCCGCAAGGAGGATATTCGGCAAAAGGGCAGCGGCAATATCGGGGCGACGAACGTGATCCGTTCGGGCGCGAAAGGCCTGGGTGCAGTCACGTTTCTGCTGGATGTGCTCAAGGGCTATGTTGCTGTTTTCTGTTGCCAGCTCATCGTCGGCCGCATGCAGTTGGCTCCCTCAGTCCGCGTGAACACGGTGGCGCTTGCCGCGCTCTGCGCGATCCTGGGACACATTTTCACGATCTGGCTCGGTTTCAAAGGCGGCAAAGGAGTCGCGACGGCCTTCGGCGTATTCCTCGCTCTGGCTCCTTTATCGGCGCTCGCGGGGCTCGGTATTTTTGTCGTCATCTTCGCGCTCTCGCGCTATGTATCGCTGGCCTCCATCGTCTCCGCCGCAGCTTTCCCTTTCATCGCTGTACTGCTGCATAACCGTCCGCAGACCGCCTTTTCCACGGCGGTCTTGTTTCTGATTCCATTCATCGTGATCGTGAAGCACCGCCAGAACATCGCTCGTCTTGTCAGCGGCACGGAATACCGCTTCGGCAAGACAAGGACGACTGCAGCATGAGCCGCATTGCTGTGATGGGCAGCGGAGCCTGGGGAACGGCCATTGCGATCAGCCTCGCTCGCCGGGGAGGTCACGAGATCCATCTCTGGTCGTTTGAGAAGGACGTTGCGGAAGTCATGCGGACCCAGCGGGAGAACACTGCCTTTCTCCCGGGCTTCCGCCTCGATGACAGCATTGCCGTGACTCCTGATCCTGCGGAGGCGCTTCGGGAGGCAGAGATCGTCGTCAGCGTCACTCCGTCGGAGTTCACGCGTTCTTCGTTCAAGGCATTTGCGCCGCATCTCCACCAGGACCAGGTTCTGGTAAGCGCGACGAAGGGAATTGAAGATCGCAGTTATTTTCGGATGACAGAGGTAATCGCTGAGGTCCTCAGCGCACGCGGCCTGAATCTGGCCTGCGGCGTTCTCAGCGGGCCGTCGTTTGCGCAGGAGGTCGCGGCCGGCGCTCCAACGTCCATCACCATCGCCTCAGCCGATGCGGAAGTCGCTTCCCGCGTGCAGCGGGAATTCTCCAGCCGCACGTTGCGGCTGTACACGAACGATGATGTCATCGGGGTGGAACTGGGCGGTTCGATCAAGAACGTCATCGCCATCGCGGCGGGCATCGTCGCCGGGCTAGGGCTGGGTTTCAACAGCAACGCTGCGCTCATTACCCGCGGCATTGCCGAAATGACCCGACTGGCGATGGCCTGTGGAGGCAGAAGGGAAACGCTGGCCGGTTTGGCCGGCATGGGTGACCTCGTGCTCACCTGCACTGGCTCGCTCTCGCGGAATCGCACCGTGGGTATGGAACTCGGCCGGGGGCGCAGCCTTCCGGAGATCCTGGAAGGCCTTGGAGGCCATGTTGCAGAAGGTGTCCGCACCACCTCCGCCGCGCTCGGACTCGCCCGGCGGCGTGGCGTCGAGATGCCGATTGCCGAGCAAATGGAGGCAATCCTGATGCACGGCAAAGCCCCGCAGCAGGCTATCGAGGAACTGATGATGCGGCCGGGCCGGGACGAATTCGCTTCCTAACTCAGAGACGATATGAATTGCTGGCACGCTTTTTTCGCTTGCCGTGAGGGGTATACCAGCGATACAACACAGCCCATACCTCCTTTTAGACAGGGCCGCCTAACACCTTTGTGTGAGGAAAGTTGAGCCAGACTGTTCGTAAACTGGCAGAGAAAGGCTCCGCGGCCCTCCGTACGACCAAGGAGAAAACGGACGCTATGCTGGATTCTCCCCGCACTGTCGCACGGCAGTCACAGCCGCCGGTTATACCCAGGCTGCGGCAGCGCGTGTTCGTGCGTTTTCTGCTGGTGCTGCTGGCAGTTGCGGCCGTTACGGTGGGCGCAGTTCTGCTGGTCCGGCAGATCACAGCGTCGCCGGTTTACCTGGGCATTGCGGGAGGCGTTGCGGGTGTCGGCTTTGCGATTGTCGCCTCCACGCTCTGGAGCAGGCGTTTCGAGAAACGGCTGAACGATCTAATTGCGGTCATTGAATCGGGCTCGCCGATCCGCGGCCAGGAACTCGCCCGCCAAACCTCCGACAAGCTTTTCTCCGAGATGATCCTGACCTGGCAGAACGCCGTAAAGACTCTGCAGGACGGCTGGCAGGCGAAGCATGAGGAAGCCCGTCGCTCTCACGAAACGCTGGCTGAGCTGATTCGCATGATGGCGAAGGCCGTGGACGAGCGCGCCACGTATCTGCGTGGGCACTCCGAGAGGGTCGCGCGCTACGCGGCGGCCATTGCACGCAAACTCGGGCTCGACGAGCAGAAGGTTGAGAATATTCGCCTCTCGGCTCTGCTGCACGACATCGGCACACTCGGCATCGAAGATTACCTCGTCATGAAGGACGCGCCGCTGGCTCCCGAAGAGTTCGAGATCGTGAAGGCGCATACGGTGAAGGGGGCTGCGATCCTTCGCCCCATCGAGATGCTGCACGACCTCATCCCTGGAATCGAGCTGCATCATGAATCGCTCGACGGTATGGGTTACCCATACGGTCTGAAGGGCGATCAGATTCCCCTGATGGCGCGCATCATCGCAGTGGCTGATTCGTTCGACGCGATGACAACGCCGCGCCCCTATCAGGCGGCGATGAATCCAGAGTACGTCCTCGAAGTAATGCAGCGGCTCTCCGGCACGCGCTACGACGGCGCCGTGGTCGAAGCACTGGCCTCGCTCGTGCGGAGCGGGGCGCTGGAAGTGAAAAAGCTGCGCGTTCCTGTCTCCTTCCGCATGAGAAGGCCGACGGCCGAAGTCGTTTAAATTCCCGCGCCAACCCATGGCGTTCTCGGTTCGTTACACTTGAACCAGGTGCTTAAGGTTTTTCTGCCATGATTCAAACGTTGTTCGGGAGCCTGGAAGAGCCCGAGAAGAAAAGTATTTTCGACCGCATGCGTCAGGCGGTTTCGCGCACTCGCGAAAGCCTGAACGAGCAGATCGACAGCGTGCTGGCCATGACCCGCACCGTCGACGAGAACGCGCTCGAAGATCTGGAGATGAGCCTCATTGCGTCGGATATCGGTGTAACGACAGCCGCTGAGATCGTCAACAATTTGCGCGAGCGGGCCAAGCGCCAGCAGATTCGCGACGGTGCAGAGCTGAAGGAACTCCTGAAAGAACAGCTGCAGCAGGTCCTGGACGAGAACGCGCATGAGCCCAAAGCCGTCACTCCGCCCGAAGTGATCATGATGGTCGGCGTCAACGGTACGGGGAAGACCACGACCAGCGGCAAGCTCGCCGCCTATTACCGGGCGCAGGGCAAGTCGGCTCTGCTTTGCGCTGCCGACACGTTCCGTGCCGCCGCCATC
>DASSKX010000349.1:0-6733 GCA_035689925.1 Acidobacteriaceae bacterium | reverse complement strand
CACAAATAGATCCAGATGCCCATCGCGGTCGTAATCGAGAAATGCACACCCCGAATTCCAGCGTGTCTTCTCCTGCGACAGTCCCGCCTTCGCCGTCACATCAGTAAACGTCCCGTTCCCGTTGTTCCGGAACAGCACGTTCTGGCCGTAGTACGTCACGAACAGGTCATCCCAGCCGTCGTTGTCGTAATCGCCGACGCAGCACGCCTGTCCCCAGCCGCTGTGCGCCAAGCCCGCGTTCTCTGTCACATCGGTAAACGTGCCGTCGCGGTTGTTCCTGAACAGATGGCAGGTCGGCTCCGAACCTTTCGCAAATCCCTCGAGCCGCCATCCATTCACCAGAAAAATATCCAGCCATCCGTCATGATCGTAGTCGTAGAACGCGACCCCGCAGCCGGTCGTTTCCAGCAGATACTTGTTCGTCTTCTCTCCGCCGAAGATCGTCTTCGCGTGCAGGCCCGCGTGCTCCGCGACATCCAGGAACTGCACGCCCAGCGGAGTTCCGGCGATCGGCGAAGCTGGACCCGGCGGCGGCGGCATCGGTCTCGCCTCGTATGATTGCTGTGCGCCAGGCCTGCTCTGCGGCGCCGTCTGCGCGGCCGCCCACGGAGGAATCGCCAGCTGCAGCACGTCAGCAAACGAGAGCACGAGCGCGCTGCGGCTCAGAGATCCCAGAAATTCCCGGCGGTTCATTGGCAGAAAACTAACACAGCCTCCTTAGGGATGATTCGTCGCCAGCGCTTCAGCTCTTTGTTTCTCCACGGCCGATTCCGATAAGCGCCCCTGATTCGCGAACGCTACGGCGAGCTGACGATGGGCGTCTGCATAGTTCGGGTCGCTGCCGATCGCCTCCTGATATCGCGCGATCGCATCCGCAATCTCGCCCTTGTTCAGCAGCGCATTGCCTGCGTTGGTCGCGAACACCGCACGCTGCCGGTTCACCGCCACGCGTGTGAGCTCGCCAGCTTTCTTTCGCTCCGCCGCAGCCTCATCCTGCTTTCCCTGCTCCTGCAGCACGCTGGCCAACGTGATGTGCGGACCCGGCTGCGCCGGCAGCAACTCGATTGCCTTCCGCAGCGCAGCCGCCGCGTCGTCATACTTATTCTGCTGCCGATATACGCTTCCCAGAATGGACCAGCCATCCCCATTCTGCGGACGCAGCTCGAGCGCGGTCCGCAAATTCCGCACCGCATCCTCAAACCTGCCGTCCTGCATGTAAAGGATGCCCAGAGTGTACGGCGCATCCGGCGACTGCGGATCGAGCCGCAGCGCCGATTCCAGTTCTGCAATCGCTCCGGGCAAGTCGTCCTTCAGCTTTAGCGCGAGCCCCAGATCGTAGTGCAGATGCGGATCCGCAGGCGCAATCTTCAATCCCGCCCGGAACTCCTTCACCGCGTCATCGACATCGCTCTCCTGCAAGTACGCCACACCCAGATCCTGATGCAGTGTTGCATTCTGCGGTGTGAGCGCCGCCGCCCGCAAGTACAGCGGAACCGCATCCTTCGCGCGCCCCGTCTGCACCAGCGCCAGGCCGAGATTCGTTTGCGCCTCGGCGTCCTGCGGACGGGTCGCCACTACCTTCTCGAACAGCGGAATCGCCTCGCTCTCGCGTCCCGAGCGCTGCAGCGCCAGCGCCAGCTGATACACCGCATCCGTCAGATCGGGATCGAAGGCCGCAGCCTGCTGATAATGCATGATCGCCTGCTCATCCTCATTGGCCGCGACCAGCGTATTTCCCCATTCCATCTGCACGCGCGCATTCCGCGGATCGATCTGCGCTGCCTGCGCAAACTCCTCTCCCGCCGCATCCACCTGCTGCTTGTGCCCAAGCACCGCGCCCAGGTGCATATGCGCCGACGCGAGTCGAGGATTTAGCCGCAGCGCCTCGCGAAACGCGGCCTCCGCATCCTTCCACTCGCCCGCCTGCGCGTAGAGCGCTCCCACGTCGTCCTGAATCCCCGCGTTCTCGGGATCGGCAGCCGCTGCCCTGCGCATGATCGCCAGCGCCTCCGGAGCACTCCCAAGAGCCGCGACATCCCGCGCCCACACTGCCAGCAGTTCGCCGCTCAGCGGGGTCTCCCGGTCCAGCTTCGAAAACAAAGCCGCAGCCTGCGACGGGGCCCCGGTCTGGCTGTACACCTGGGCGAGGTTCTCCTCCGCGATGCGATCTCCCGGCTTCATCTGTAGCGCCGTCTGTAACTCTGCAATCGCCTGCCGATATTCCCCCAGCCCGTACAGCACCACACCCAGCGCGCTGTGCCCTTCCTCGACGCCGGGCGCCAGCCGCACCGCCCGCTCAAACTGCCGCCGCGCCCCAGTGAGGTCCCCGCGCGCGTATGCAGATGAACCCGCCTGGAACGCGTCCCTCGCCTGCTCCAGTGCCGGCTGCTGCGCACGGCAACAAAGCGCGCCTGCAGTTATGCAGACCAGCAGCACCAGCGAATTCCGCATTCGTCGCAAGCCCATGCACATTTCCGTTACGGATTTGGCGCCGCAGGTGCAGCCTGCAGCTTTTGCAGCGCCTGAAATTCCCGCGCGGCATCCGCTTTGCGCCCGCTCTCGGACAGCGCCCGCCCGAGGAGCATGTGTCCCATTGCGTTCGATGGATCCATCTTCACCGCGCGTTCCAGATACATCGCCGCAGTGACCGCATCGTGCTCCGCCAGCAGCGTTTTTCCCAGCAGTATGTACGGCCCCGTAGCATTCGGTTCGAGCAGCACTGCGCGATCCAAAGCTTGCTGCGCCTCACGGTACTCGCCACTCCGCAGATGTGCATCGCCGATGCGATCGTACGTCTCGCCGTCCAGCGGATTGACCTTGACCTCCTGCGCAAACTCGCTCAGCGCGCCAGCCGTATCGCCCCCCGCCAGCGCGGTCTCGCCCAGCAGTCGATGCGCCAGCGGAATGCGCTCATCGATCTGCAACGCCTTCTTTGCAGCAGCCGCGGCGTCGGCCGTCTGTTCCTGCCGAAACAGCATGCGCGCCGTCACCAGCCACGCTGCCGCTGAATCCGGATCAAACCCGTACTGCGCCGCGAAGGCATGCCGTGCATCGTCATATCTCTTCGTCGCGATGTAGCAAAGCGCAAGCACATATCGCGGATCGGCGTTCTCCACCGGACCCGACGTGTGCGCCTTCTCCAAGAGTGGAATCGCCTCCGCCGGACGGCCCAGCCGGTACAGCGCCACGCCGCGCATCTGCATCGATTCCAGGTCCGCCGGATCTCGCTCCACGGCCTGCGCGAACGAAGCCTGCGCATCCTGCAACTGATTCTTCTCGTAGAACACGATGCCCCGGAGCCGCTCCACCCCAGCGGGACGGGGCTGCTGCGCGGCCAGAGTATTCAGCTCCCCCAGCGCATCGTCCAGCTTGCCCTGGATCATCAGCGCGCGAGCCTCAGCTATCGATGAAGCGCTGCCGCTCGGCACACTTTGCGCCATGGCGCTCCCCAGCCCAACGAGAGCCGCCAGACAAAACCTGAAACCCGGGGACATGATGCCGGAAGTTTACTCCTCGAAGATAAGTGGAGGGGAGCCGCAGCTCCCCTCCGGATTTCCATCAGCTCCGCTTAGAAATCCACGCGCAGCGAGAACTGCAACTGCCGCGGATTTGTGTAGACTCCCAGCCCAGGCTCCGCCGAGATTGTTCCATCCTTGCCGACGGTGGACGATGGATTGCCGGGATTGATGTGGTTGAACGCGTTGTAAGCATCCACTCGGAACTGGCCCCGGATGCTCTCATGGATCGGAACGTTTTTCTGCAGGGAGAGATCCGTGTTGAAGTATCCCGGTCCGTAGTAGCTGTTTCTCCCAACGTTGCCAATCTGATCGAGCGCCGGCTTCGTGAACCCGGACGTGTCGGATGCCTTAAAGAAGGTCCGAGTGTGCGACACAGGGTCGAATGCCGTCAGGTGCGTGTGCAGAGAACCACGTCTGCCCACGGGGTAGCACGGCACGTTGCCTGGCGTCGGGCAGCCGCTTTCATTCAGGGTGAATGGCAACCCGTTGGACCAGTTCAGCACCGGCGCCAGCTGCCATCCGCCGATGATTGCGTCTTCCAGACGGTTAGCATTGCCAGCGAACGTCTGATTCCTGCCGAACGGCAACTGATAGGTGCCGTAGAGGACCAGCTGCTGCGTGCGGAGGTAATCATCCGGTCCGTAACCCACCCTCTTGTTCCAGGTTGCGTAACCGTTGTTGTAGTTAAATGCCCGTTGCCAGGCGTACTGGATGTTGAACTGCAAGCCGTGCACGTACTGCTTCGCGAGCGAAATCTGCAGCGCGTTGAAGTTCGTATCCTGATCGTCGCCGTAGTAGGAGATGCCCTGCGACCATCCACACATTCCGGGCTGCAGGTTCGGATCGGTCTTCAGTACCGCCGCCTCATAGCTCGGATTGGTGCAGGCCGCGAGACCGCCTCCGTAGAAGCGCTGCAGGTAATTCGTACTGGCCGTTCCGCCATCCGGCGCGATTCCCGTGTAGGTCTTGCCGTTGATCGTTGTCGCCGTACTGGAT
The DNA here is from genome assembly GCA_035689925.1 of Acidobacteriaceae bacterium. GTDB lineage: Bacteria > Acidobacteriota > Terriglobia > Terriglobales > Acidobacteriaceae > Palsa-343. Next base: position 2,219 of record DASSKX010000349.1, on the reverse strand, counting down.
TTGACGCTGGGGTCGTAGTGCAGCGTCGTGCCGGTGATGCTGTATTCGGCAGGAAGGAAGATTCCCGCTTCGTTCGGATTCGTGTTGTTGCCATCACCCGAACTGAGCGTATGCGTACCCTTGTTGCCGACATAAGCAATCGTCAAGCCCATCGTCGGAGTAATCGCCCGCTGGACGCTCAAGTTCCATGCATCCAGAGTCGGCAGCCGCAGCGTGTTCGGACGAGCCTTGACACTGACGTTGTATCCCGGTGCCGGCAGCAGTCCATTCGAGGGTACCGTGGGGAATACGAAAGCAGGCGGACCCTGCGCCAGAGTGAACGCTGCGGCCGTCGGACTCGAGCCGCTGACGGACTGGTTCGCAAGCACAGGCAGATTCTGTGTCACCACGTGCCCGAAGATGGACCCGAACACGCCGATATCGAAGCTGCGTCCGTACCCTGCGCGAATGACAGTCTTATCGTTCAGTGACCACGCTACGCCCAGCCGCGGATTCCAGGTGTTGGTCGCCATTCCCCAGCCCATGTTGCTGGGAACGCTGCCATAGCCGGCAACCCGCAGGTAGCCATCAGTCTTGTAACCACCCGCTCCACCATTCAGCTGCATGAGCGAGCCGTTTCCTTTGCCGTTCACCGACTCAGGGAAGTACATCTCATAGCGCAGTCCATAGTTCACGGTCAGCGATGGTTTCGGGTGCCAGGTGTCCTGCGCATAGAAGAAATCGCGCTTCTGGAATTCCTTCGCATTCGTCGATGTGCTGACGTAACGACCGAAACGGCTCACATCGCCAAGGACGAAGCTGGCCATGCCGAGGCCGTTGCTGCTGCCGCCGTTCGACGTCGGCCCCGGCCGGAAGTCCAGCTCTCCGGCGCGATCGGTATCGCTCGGGACGCGCAGGTTCCGCGCATAGCGCAGATCCACGCCCACCTTGAAGGCATGGTTGCCTGCAATTCGCGTCCAGTTGGTGACGACCTGGAATTGGTCTTCCTTTTCTGTCAGCGGGCAGTTGCACCGGTTGATGTTCAGGCCGCTGCCGTACTGCGAGCCAGCGCTTTGCCCGTTGCTCTCGCTCTGATTGCCCGACCGATCCACATCCGCGATATTGAATGCCGGCGCGCCGCTCGTGAAATTGTTTCCCGGAATGTTGATCCCCGGGATGCCCAGCTGGGTGGCAAATGCGGTGGTTCCGTTGTACTTCTGGTCGATCACGTTATAGCGGTAATATCCGATGCGCCAGTCCATCAGCACTTTCGGGCTGATCGCGATGTCCATGCCGGCCGCAAGGCTGTCGTCCGCGCCCTTTGAGTTGCCGCCGTAGCCACCGATGCCGAATCCGGCTCCTCCAGCGTCACCGAAGAGCGTCTTGCCGGAAAGAATATTCGTGAACCGGCTAAAGCGTGTGAACGCATGGATTCCCGACTTGATCTGGTCATCAACACGTACGTCCCACTGGTTGTTGTTGAACAGGCCAGTGCCGCTCGCTGAATAGTTGCTCTTCAGCCCGGTGAAGCTGTTGGCCCTTACCGTTCCACCACCATTCGGCGGATACTTGGCCAGCAGCTGGAAGAGAGCCATTGCCTGTGGCGAGAGCTGAGACGCCGGAATTACGTTGCCCGGGTAAGGCGTCGAAGCATTCTGGTAAATCAGAGGAGCCGTCGTGCTGCCAAGGATTCCAAGCGCATATTCGCTGAAATCGCAGCCAGCGACCCCGGTGATGGTCGCTGCCTGTCCGAGACAGGTCGCCAGCAGGTGCGCCGTCGGAACCGTCTGCTGCGCCGAGGTTCCTACCTTCTGCCGAACACCCTGATAGTCGGCGAAGAAGAACAGATGGTCTTTGAAGATTGGTCCACCGATCGATCCGCCAAACTGATTCTTCAGGCCAGGAGCGAAGGGCGAGCCCGGGGGCTGCGTATAGGGATCGCGCGCCAGATTCGCATTGCTCTCGCGATAATCAAACGCGCTTCCGTGGAAGCTGTTCGTCCCCGACTTGGTCTGCGCGTTTACAAAGGAAGACACAGCTTTGCCGAACTCCGCGTCGAAGTTCTGCGTTGTAATCTTTGTCTCAGAGATAGCATCCAGGGGCGGATTTACAACGATGATCCCGAGGATCGGATCCTGATTGTCGGTGCCGTCCAACTGAAACGCGACGCCGCCAAACGCCTGCCCATCCACCTGGATCTGCTTGCTGGCCTGCGGATTTTCATCCGACGCATGACTCCA
>DASSKX010000348.1:0-3380 GCA_035689925.1 Acidobacteriaceae bacterium | reverse complement strand
TGGAACCCTCCGCCCGAACTCTGCGTGAAGCTGTTGGTGGCGTCCGCCATATGTGGAGTGAACGGATTCCCCCCCTGTCCGAGCCAGGTAAGAGAGAGCGTCCACCCGCCGACCACTTCATCCGCAAACCGGTTGTTGTTCAGAAATTTCCTGCCGCGGCCGAAAGGAAGGTCATAGAGCCCGTACGCCTTGAACATATTGCGAACGTCGAAGTTCGACGCACCGTAGTTAGCGTTCGGATCATGCGCGTTTTGCCAGACGGTGGTCCCCTCCTTCGAGCCCCAGCCCGAGGAGTCCTGGTTGTCGAGCATGTGCGACCACGTGTAGTTGAAGTTGAACATCAACCCGCTGCTGAAGCGGCGCACATATTGCGCCTGCAAGGCGTGGTAATTCGAAATTCCCTGTGTCGTGAATCCGTTGATGGTCTGGTATTGCGGATACGGCCGGTAGATGGAATCACCCGGTCCGAGATGACTGACGGGGACTTGATTCAAATCGGTGTTGAATAGCAGGTTCGTTCCCCGGCTTCCCACGTACGCCGTCTCCAGCATCGTGTTGGCCGACAACTGCCGCTGGACCGTCAGGTTCCAGGACTTCAGCAGCGGCAGCGGCTCATCGTACGGGATGTAAGACACCCCTTGCCGGTTGTAACCCTCAGGCGTCGTGGGACCCAGCACATAGAGCGAGTTGATGCTGGCGCCTTTCGCTCCCTGATAATTCGTGCTTCCGTCCGACGAGAGAAGCACGACCGGAGCGATGTTCCCGGTGGAGTCTTTCTCGCTGCCGCTCTGGCTGCGCGCATTGCCCAGCCCTGAGCTGGCGTAGTTGTCCACGTTCCAGGGGAAGGTGTACAGGCCAAACCCGCCGCGCAGCGTTGTCTTGCTGTTCATTTCCCAGGCGAAGCCGGCTCGCGGCAGCCAATTGTTCCACTTCGACTGCTGCAGAGCGGTCCTGCCATTAACGTGGGTCAGCGCATACCACATCGCGCCGGGTGTCCCCGTCGCCGGATTCACGATGGTTGGGTCAAACGTGCGCTCGTTCTTCGTGCTGTCCGACCATCCCGTTCTTCCCTCCCACCGCAGGCCCAGGTTCAGGGTCAGCTTCGGGGTGAGCTTCCAGTCGTCCTGGCCAAAGAAGGCCGGGTTCTTCAGTCTGCCGCCATACTCAGGAGAGAATCCAGCCGACCAGGAATTCGCATACCCCAGAAGGAAGTCGGCGTACGGAGACCCTCCGGTCGTGGCTCCGGTTGTATTGCCCTGCTGCGTGTATACGCCCGTGAATCCCAGCGTCGCTGCGTTGATGTTGCCCCATGCCGTGGAATCGGCGCGGTAGGCAATCATCTCGCCGCCGAAATGCAGAGAGTGGCCGCCGCGCACCATAGTCACCACGTCCGATTCATCGAAGACATTCTCTTTGTAGTTGGCATGGGTACCGGGCGCCAGTGTGTAGACACCGCCGCTGATGTTGATCGTGGGGAAGATGTCCTGTTTCGCGAACTGCAGGCCCAGTTTCTGCGGCCAGCCTTTGGCACGCGTCTGCGGATCCAGCAGATCGTACTCTCCCATCCACCCAAGGCGTGCTTCGTTGATGGTTCTGCCGCTGAAAGTGTGAACGTCGCTGAGTTGCGCGCTCATATTTTCGACGTCAATGTTGAAGCAACCGATCGGACACACCGGACTAAGGCCCGTATTCAGTGTGTAGTTGTACGCCGAGGACCCGGAAAGGCGATTATTGTGCGTGACGTCGGCATCGAATCGCCCAAAGTACTTCTGCAGCGTTGATTTGGGCGCGGTGATGTATTGAAAGTTGTTCACGATGCCGGGCAGATTGGGGGACGGGGATGGAAAGAGGGCCTGAATATTTTTGGCGACCGGGTCGATCATTCCGGCAGGAATTTTGTTCCCGATGCCGTACTCACTCGCGAACGACTGCCGCGTCACTGTTGTACCGGAAACGACCTGCGTCGTTGGATCGTAAATGGTCGGCAGGCCCGTAAAGTCGCCGTTCTTCATCGCAGCGGTAGGAACGGTGGTCGTTGTTACGCTCGCCCCGCCGTGATTGATCGTGTGGTCCCAGTCGAACAGGAAAAAGATCTTGTTCTTAATGACCGGCCCGCTGATCTGAAAGCCGAAATCGTTCCAGTGGATCGGCGGAACCTTGCCGAAGCCGAACCCATAGCTGGCGGCATTCAGAGCGGTGTTCTGCAGATAGTCATACACAAGGCCATGGAACTTATTGGTTCCGCCCTTGCTGATCTGGTTGAAGATGATGCCGCCCGTCCCATATTGCGCGGAGAAGCTCGAGTCGCTCATCTTCACTTCACCGACTGTGTCCAGAATCGGCGTGTTGATCACGTTATCGCTCATCGGCGAGCTCACAGAGGAGCCGTCCAGCATAACGGTAGAGAACGGCATGCTGCCGTTCGCGGCCGCTCCGCCCGCGCCGGGATTCGAAGCGCTGTTTCCGTTCTGCGGAGCACCGGAAACGCCCGGCTGCAGCACGACGAAGGACTGCCAGTCCGGCGTTCCCGTCTGCGGCAGCGTTTCGAGCGTCTGCGAAGCCAGCGTCGAGGACATCTCCGCCGATGTCGTCTGCAGCAACGGCGCGGATTCGCTGACAACCACACGTTGCGTGGTCTGTCCCACGCTCAACTGCGCGTTCAGGCCGATGCGGCCGACGTTGAGCACCATGGGGCCGCGCTGGAGAGTGGAAAATCCATCTCTCTGGAAGACGATCGTGTAGTGGTCCTCGGGCGTAATTGGCCCCGTATCATAAAGACCAGACTCGTTGGTGACATAGGTATGCTTGATGTTCTTATCGATGTCCGTCACCGTAACGGTTACACCGGGAATAACTGCTCCTGTCGCATCCGTCACCGTGCCTGTTACGTCTGCCGAGTTTGTCGCCTGTGCAAGTGCCATGGTGGTGCACATTGCAAGCAGCAGTCCTATGGATTGCGTCCTGGGACTCATCGCGTCGCCTCCACTGGTTGTTAATTGCTGCGCCTGAAATGAAGTGAAACTGCTGGCTGACTTACTGGGGCAAATGCCAGCGATGGGAAACGTTTTCTCTCGGTCCCCTCACTCACAACCAGAGACCTTTATCTCCGCGGAACACGGCGCATGCTAGTTCAGCCAAATTTGCGCTGACAAGCGCATTTTTTCGAATCATTTGTTTCGAAAATCTCGATGCAAGTTCCTGCACGCGAGGCAACGGACGTTGCACGCGCACAGAATCTGGCATCGCCCAGGGAAGCGGCGCGAGATTCAGAGCAGATCAATCCTTTTCGCGCGCAGAGCGGAAAGAGCTCGTCAGGAGCAGTCGAGGATATCGATAATTTCCGTTCGAAACATGCGACTTTTCAGAGTTGTCTTCGGTAG
>DASSKX010000347.1:0-4747 GCA_035689925.1 Acidobacteriaceae bacterium | reverse complement strand
AAGGGGTGTCCGTCTTTGCCGCCGTGCGCAAAGGAGAAGCGGGCGGGGTCGGAGAAGCGGCTGGGCGCGCCGTGGACGACTTCTGCGATGAGGGCCAGGGACTGGAGGGTGCGCGGGCCGAGTCCTTCGACGAGAAGGAAGGAGGCGAAGTCGCGGAGGTCCTGGTCGTGCGCAACGGCGAGGACGGCGCCCAGGCGCTTCAGGTCGACGTCGGAGCGGCGGATGTCGTGGTGCGCGGGCATGACGAGGCGGCGGGCTTCGGCGAGGGATGATTCCACGGGTTCATGCGCGATAGTGAGCAGGGCGGATTGTGCAGCGGAGGCGCGGGCGTCGACGAGATTCAGGATGGTGCCCTGCGGCTTGCCGTGGATGGCGGTGTGCGGATCGGAAACGAAGCTGCGAACGCTGGCCGAGTGCCAGTGGTAGCGGCGGGCGGAGCGCTCTTCGGGGTTCATGCCCTGCTGAATGACGGCCCATTCGCCGGACTGGTGGATTACGAAAGAGTGGAGGTAAAGCTGGAATCCGTCGGCGACGGCGTTGTTGTCAATGCGGGCGGTGAGGCGGCTGGTGCGGGCGAGGTTTTCGCCATCGAGGCCGGTGCGCGCGGAGAAGGCGCGGAGTTCGTCGGGGGTGCGGGTGGAGTGGCGTCCGCGACCGCCGCAGACGGTGAGGCCGAGGTCGGCGAAGCGCGGGTTGAGGCCGCGCTTGAGTGCTCCCACGACCGAGGTGGTGATGCCGGAGGAGTGCCAGTCCATGCCCATGACGCAGCCGAGGGCCTGGAACCAGAAGGGGTCGCTGAGGCGGCTGAGGAATCCGGAGGGGCCGTAGGAGAGGATGACGTGCTCGGCGATGGCAGTGCCGAGTTGGGTCATGCGCTCGGCCAGCCAGGCGGGGACGCGTCCACCGTGGAGGGGGAGGTCGGCTGTGCCGGAGCGATGCACGTCTTTATGGTAGCCCGCGGCCGGTAGACTGTAGCCGATAGCGGCAGTCTGCACCCAGTACGTTATTTCCGCTGCTTGCGTTTGGCGGCCTGGCGGGGCCAGTACTGGAACGGGTCGGCGAAGAGCTCGCCATCGAGGTCGGAGACGCGCTGTTGCAGGCGCTGCTGGGCGTCGGCGACGGCTTTGTTGTAGATGGCGGGGCCGATCTCCTCGAGGAAGTAGTCGAGGAGGAGTCCGGCGGCGAGATCGCCGATGGGCTCGGGCAGGTTCTGTTCGAAGTACTGCTGGATGGATTTGATGGCGTCGGCGCGGGTCTGCTGCGGGAGTTCGATGGTGACCATGCGGTAGGCTCCGGACGGATTAGTGCAAGGGGCGGGGATCCTTCTTCGCGCTCTGTAACGGTACGACCTGCACGGTGGTGTCGCGCATTTCGTTCAGGAAGCGGTTGACGATGGAGCCGTGGAGGAGGATGTCCCAGCGGGTGCGGGCGGACTGGCCGAAGACGACGTGGGAGATGTTCTCCTTGCGGGCGAATTCGATGAGGGCGTCGGCGACTTTTTTGTCGTGGAGGACGACCACGCGCGCTCCGAGGTCGCGGGCCATGCGCTCGTATTCCTCGACGCGGGCCAGAGCTTCCGGGTCGCCGTGGCGATTGTCGGAGCCGGGGGGCTGGACGTAGACGGCGTACCAATTCGTGGCGAGGCGTCCGGCGATCCGGGCGCCGGCGCGGAGGATGCGATCCATGCCTGGACGCGTCGAGAGGCACACCATGACCTTTTCGGGGATGGGCGCCTGTTCGAGTCCCTGGGTGCGGCGGTATTCCGCGGCGGCTGTGCCCACCTGCTCGGCGGTGGTGCGCAGCGAGAGCTCGCGGAGCATGGTGAGGTTGCCCTTGCGGAAGAAGTTGGCGAGGGCCTGCTCGACTTTTTCGGGCGCGTAGATCTTTCCCTGGCGGAGACGGTTGCGGAGCTCGTCGATGCTGAGGTCAACGTTGATGACCTCGTCGGCGCGCCGGAGAAAGCTGTCGGGGATAGTTTCGCGGATCTGCGTGGCGGCGGAGCGGGTGACGGCGTCGTTCAGCGTCTCGAGATGCTGGATGTTGACGGCGGTCATTACGTTGATGCCGTTTTCGAGGATTTCCAGAACATCTTCGTAGCGCTTGCGGTTGCGGCTGCCGGGGACGTTGGTGTGGGCAAGCTCGTCCACCATCACCCAGGCTGGATGGCGCGCGATGACGGCGTCGATATCCATTTCGCGCAGGGTAACGGAGCGGTACTGGATTTCGCGGAGGGGAATGGATTCGAGTCCTTCGGCAAGCACGGCCGTTTCGGCGCGGCCGTGGGGCTCCATGAGTCCGATGACGATATCGATGCCCTGGCGCTTCATGAGGTGCGCGTCTTCGAGCATGCGATAGGTTTTGCCGACGCCGGGTGCTGCGCCGAGATAGACGCGCAGGCGTCCGGGCTCGACGGTATCGGGGCTAGTTGGCGTGAGGTCAGTCATCGGAGACTCAGCCCGCCTCCACGGGGTGCCGTTCGATGGCGGCGGCGGCGATGGGCAGGGTAAAGCGGAAGGTGGTGCCGGATCCGAGGCGGCTTTCAACGGAGACCTGGCCGCCCTGGGATTCGACGAGGCGGCGTACGAGAGCGAGGCCGAGGCCGGAGGTGCCGCCGGAATCGTCGGTGGTGAAACGGCCGAAGATGGTGGGCAGGCGGTCGGCTTCGATGCCGCGGCCGGTGTCGTGCACAAAGAACTGTACGCGGTCGGCGAGTTCGGTGGCGCCGATGCTGATGTGGCCGCCGTCGGGCGTGTAACGCAGGGCGTTCGCGATCAGGTTGTCGAGGATGGTGCGCACGGCACGGCGGTCGGCCTGGATGAAGGCGACGTCTTCAAAGGCCTCCAGTTCCACGTCGATGTTTTTGTCGTGGGCGGGGTCGCGGAAGCGGCCGATGGCGTCGCGGAGGGCGTCGATGGGGCGAACGCGCTCGATTTTGAGCTGACGGCGTCCGGTTTCGAGTTCGGCCACTTCGATGAGGTCGAGCATGAGATCGTCGAGGCGTTCGGCTTCGTCGGCTGCACTGTTGGCCAGCTCGGATTGCAAGGGTTCCAGCCTGCCGGCGTGGCCCTGGACGAGTGCGTAGAGCGAGAGGCGCAGGCGGTGCAGCGGATCGCGCAGGCGCTGCGAGGCGACGGAGAGAAATCGCGATTTGAACTGGTCGACTTCGGCGATTTCGGTGACATCTTCGAGGAGGGTGACGGCGCCGAGGAGTTTCCCTTCGAGGTCGCGCATGGGCGTGGTGCGCAGGCGATAGCTGCGATTCGCCTGGCCGATGCGCATGGGCATGAGGGCGGCCTGGCCTTCTTCGCCGGTGGCGGCGCGCTGCATCGAGAGGGCGGCGCGGATGGCGCTGAGGATCTTGTCGCCCCCCGGGGTGTTGGTGAGGATCATGCGGTCTTCGGAGGAGCCGCCGAGCACTTCGACGGCAGCCTGATTGAGCTTGAGCACCTGACCGCGGCCGTCGGTGACAATGACCGGCTCGAAGATGGAGCGCACGACGGCGTCGATCAGCTGGAACTCCATCTGGCGGCGTCCGGATTCGGTTTCGCGCAGATCACGCAGGCGAATGGCGAGGCGGTTCAGCTCGGTGGCAATGGTGCCGAGGTCGTCTTTGGAGCGCCATTCGACGCGCTGGTGGAGGTCGCCCTGGCCGATGCGGCGGGCGACTCGCGCGGTGTGCCGCAGGGGAACGATGACGAGCACCAGCATGACGATGGAGATCGCGGTGGCGGCTGCGATGGAGAATCCGCAGGCGGCGATGAGACGTGTGCGCAGGGAGGCTTGCTGGACGCGGATATTGCTGACGGTGTTGTCGCGTTCGGTAGAGAGCTGCTGGAGGTCGTTTCGCAATTCCAGGTGCAGGGATTCGAGTTCGCGGGCGAGCGCGGCTGGGTCGCCGGGCGGACGGTTCAGCATGTGCTGGTGGCGACGGGTCAGGTCCTGGATATCGAGGGAAGTATCGAAGGCGCGAACATCGGCGATCGCGGTCTGGAGGTTGGTCTGGGTTTCGCGCGCCTGGTCGCGGAAGTCGGCCATCTGCGCGTTGCCACTGGCCATGCGGGCGGCAATCAGCTCCTCGTTGGCCATGGATGCCTGAGCGGAGGCAAGCGAGGAGAGCGCCGTCTCGGCGACGTGCACCTGCGCGTCGAGCGCGGCGAGATGCACGAACGACGTGCGCACCAGCATGCTGACCGCGGTGACAAGCGCGATGAGCAGCAGACAGCCCAGGATCAGCCTTTGATAGAGGCTTAGCATCGATGGAAGGTCAGAGAGACTCCTGAGACTTGAGCGTAGTGGGGGAGTGCCTGCGATGCAAGCGTATTGGGTTTAATCCGGATTGCGATAACGGCCGAGGACATCATCCAGCGTGAGCACGCCTTCGAGAGCGCCGCGGGTGGCGCGGTTCGAGATGGGCAGCAGCGGCCAGCGCGGGAAGTAGTGGAGAGCGGAGTCGAGCGGCATATCGGGGAAGAGCGTGGGCGTGCGGTCGGGCTTGAGGGCGCGCTGGATGGGTGTATCGGGAGTGAGGGTGGCGGTGGCCGTGGTGAGTTCATCCTGGCTCATGGCATACCAGGAGCCATCGATGAGGTGGACGAGGCAGGCGGTGGCACGCGAGTCGGCGAGAGCCGCGGCGGCCGTGGAAAGGGAGTCGGCCCCGCGCACGACGGGCACGCCAACGGGCTTGAGGGCGTCTTCGATGTGGAGGACGGCTTCTTCCCGTTGTTCCTCCATGGAGGGGAGGTCGAGG
>DASSKX010000346.1:0-2383 GCA_035689925.1 Acidobacteriaceae bacterium | reverse complement strand
GGGTTACCTCCAAAAGTCGTTCCGATGGGACTGCGCAGTTTCTGGGAAGTGGGTGGAGCTGGTCTGACCGGGTGCCTGCCCGTCGCTCTGGTAGTCGGATCCGGCGGGTTCGGTAAAAACTCGGGCGGACTGCGGTAAGCGGGGAATAGGAAACAGGAACAGCGGCCCACTTTGTCGGGGACAAGGTGGGCTTTTTCTTTTGCGCTCAGGCGAGAGACAAAGTTTCGATGATGGCGACGTTGTTGCGGGCGAAGGAGGCTTCGGTTGCGGCAACGGAGCCGTTGACGTCGATGGCGCGGCAGGCGTCGCGGATAACGGTAGCGGCGAATCCGCAGCGGCGGGCGTCGAGGGCGGAGAAGCCGACGCAGAAGTCGTAGGCGAGGCCGGCGAAGAAGAGGCGCTCGATTCCGCGCTCGCGGCAGTAGGCGGCGAATCCGGAGGCCGTGACGTGGTCGTTTTCGAAGAAGATGGAGTAGGCGTCGCGCTCGGGGCGGTATCCCTTGCGCAGGATCAGCTCGGCCTGGGGCAGATGGAGGGCGGGGTGGAGTTCGGCTCCGTGGGTGCCCTGGATGCAGTGATCGGGCCAGAGGCGCTGCTGGCCACCGGGGGTGACGACGACGTCGTTGGGCTTCGATCCGGGGTGGGCGGAGGCGAAGGAGACATGGCCGGCGGGGTGCCAGTCCTGCGTGAGGACGATGTGGTGGAAGCGTGGCGCGATGCGATGGATGAGCGGAATGACGGCGTCGCCCTGGGGCACGGGCAGGGAGCCGCCGGGGCAGAAATCGTTTTGGACATCGGTGACGACCAGGAGGTCGCGGGGCGTGATTTCCATCTGTGCCTATTATGTCGCGCTCTCGGGCGCGATTTTTCCTGTTAACCGTGCGCGGTCCTCGTTCGTTGTAGAGAGCAGAGGAACCGGAGGAGAGAGGGATGCGTACGGGAGAACAGATGCGGCGGGCAATCGTGTCGGTGGGGTTGGCGTTCGTGATGGGAGGCGCGTGCGCCGGGGCGCAGCAGACGCCTCCGCGGCATCCGGCGCCGCCGGCGACGCAGGTTGCGCCGGCTCCGCAGGTGGATGCACAGGCGCAGGAGAGCCAGGCGGCGGAGGTGCAGGATCAGCTGCTGGAGTTGCTGCGCACGAGTCCGACGCTGACGATGGTGGTGGCGCGGGACCCGTCGCTGTTGTCGGATCCGGCGTACGTGGAGCGGAATAATCCGGAACTGGCGAAGTTTTTGGCGGCGCATCCGGATGTGGCACGGGACCCGAGCTATTACTTGTTCTCGCATCTGCAGGGACGGCCGGGGCGGCGGGCGGAGGCGCTGGAGCAGCAGGTTTGGCCGGACATGGTGGGCCGGGGCGGCGGCAATCAGGGAGCGGCCGAGCGCATGTTCGACCAGAACATTGGGCCCGGCATCATGGGGCTGGCGCTGATTGCTGCGTTTCTGTGGCTGATCAGGACGCTGCTGGAAAACCGGCGCTGGAGCCGCATGCTGAAGCTGCAAAGCGAGGTGCACGCGAAGCTGATCGACCGCTTCGCTTCAAACCAGGAACTGCTCGCGTATATGGGGACCGATGCCGGGCAGCGTTTTCTGGAGGCGGCGCCGATCGCGGTGGATCCGCAGAAGGGGCCGCAGCTGCCGAGCATGGTGGCGCGGGTGCTGACGCCGCTGCAGATCGGACTGGTGCTGACGCTGCTGGGGATTGGGCTGCTGTCGATTCGGCACTATATTCCGGACGGGGATGTTCCGATGCTGGTGTTTGGCATGCTGGCGCTGATGCCGGGGATTGGGCTTATGCTGGCTGCGGGAGCGAGTTGGGCGCTGGCGCAGCGTCTGGGGTTGATGCCGAAGGCCTCCGGGGTGGATGCGGAGGAGCGTGCGCGAGCAGGCGCACTGTGATGGGAGTGAACGCAGGATGAATCACGCCGAGCACGCCATGATCGCAGCCGGATTGGCGGAGGATTTGCGCTCCTGCGAGCCAGCCATGGACAGCGAGGCGTTCGCAGGATTCTATGAGCGCTCGGCGCGACCGCTGTGGGCGTATCTGGCGCGGGTTTCGGGCGACGCCGCGCTGGCGGACGATCTGATGCAGGAGGCGTATCTGCGCTTTCTGGAGTCGTCCCCGCGCACCGATGGCGAGACGGATGCGCGGCGGTATCTGTTCCGCATTGCGACGAACCTGATGCGGGATCACTGGCGCAGGCCGGCGACGACAGCGCTGGAGGACCTTCCGGAGCAGATGTTTGCGGGCGAGGACGGTGCGGCAGGTGCGGAAGCGGTGGCGATGCTCGCTCCGGCGCTGGCGCGGCTGCGTCCGCGAGAACGGCAGCTCTTGTGGCTGGCGCATGCGGAGGGCTACTCGCATGCGGAGATCGCCGGCATC
>DASSKX010000345.1:0-3617 GCA_035689925.1 Acidobacteriaceae bacterium | reverse complement strand
AAGTTCTCCGAAAACCAGCGCTCCCCAGGCTAACCCCCAGAGCTGATTCGTGTTGGACAGCGGAATGCCGCGGCCGATCCCGACATACTTCGTTGCGAATTGCTGGAAGATATCCCCGATCACCCAGACAAACCCTCCGAGAAACAGCCAGAAGAGGATGTGGCTCACGCCTGGGGTGTGAAAGATCGGCGCGCGCAGGCCTCCGTCGAAGGCCAGCACGAGAGCGAAGACCGAGCCCAGTTCGCCGACCGTGAAGGCGGTCACGAACGACAGTGGATTCATGCCGCTGACATAGGCCTTGCGGTAGGGGATATACATCGTGCCCCAGAGCAGGCTCGCGCCGAACGCAGCGAGGATGCCGTTGACGGTGTTCCGCGCGTGTTCCGGATAGTGATGAATCGTGCTGAAGCCCAGCAGCACCGCCGCCGCCACAATCGCCACGGTACCCAAAACGACCTTGCTGATATTCGCCGCGCTCGCGCCCTTCAGTTCCCCGAAGAGCAGCCGGCCCCACAGAATGCCGACCAGCGAATTGGTATTCCAGAGCGGGAACGCAATGGTCAGGCCGACGTCGCGAATCGCAAACACGGTCAGGGTATTGGCAATCGCCCACAGCATGCCGGCGAGAATCGCCCAGATGATCAGGTGCTTGTTCTCGGCGAGATCCTGGAAGACGTAGCGCGTGCCCTTCAGCAGGGTCGGCACCGTCCACCGCGCCGTGAAGACGCCGGCCACCATGCACAGAGAAATCGCGTAGGGCGAAAGGCCGGTCGTCACCAGCTTGGTCGGCGCCTCGGCGGCGCCGAGCCACACGCCTGCCGTCAGCCCGCAGAAGACGCCGATCGTGTGCATGGACGCAAAGTGCTCGCTCGGCGCCGCTGTCCTGGGCATATTGATTTGCGCCATGAATCAGTGAACGATGACCAGCAGTCCGCACCCCACGCAGAGCACGAGAAACGGGATAAGAAAGTGAAGATCAGTCAGAATCGCCTTCGCTGTTCGACCAAATCCCATCATCATCTCCTCTTAACGCAGCAGCGCCGTGGCCGCCCACAGGACGGGCGCCTGTCCGTGAAAGTCGCCTGTCCGCCGCTTGCGTAACAGGTAATACTCCAGATCGTTCTTCTTGCCGGTTCCCTCGCACACGCTGGTCACATCGTTGTTCTGGTCGATGTAGCCGGCGACGGCGATCCACGCGCGCCGCGCAGCCGGCCCGTATGTCTTCGCGTCCAGCCAGCCGTTCTTCACACCGGTAATCATCGCAAACGTGAACATGGCTGAACTGGAGGACTCCGGCCAGGCCTCTTCATGATCGATCAGCTCGCGCCACATGCCGTCTTTCCCCTGATATTGCAGCAGCGCCGCCATCATCTTCTTATATCCGGCAAGAATGCGCGCCCGGTCCGGATGATCGGCGGGCAGCGTGCGCAGCATCTCCGCCATGCCGGCCGCAACCCATCCATCGCCGCGCCCCCAGAAGAACGGCACATCCGGCGCATGGTAGAAGAGGCCGTTCGGCTGCTGCAGTTTGTCCAGATACGCGACCATCTCATGCGCGTCGCGGTCCAGATACTTGCGGTCATTGGTCGCGCGATAGGCCTCGAGCTGCAGGATCGTCAGCATGTACATGTCGTCGATCCAGAAGCGCGTCTCCGCCGAAAGCCCGTCCGGCTGCGGGTTCTCCCATTGCCGGTCGGCCCAGGACTGGCCGTACTGGAGGTACTTGGGATCCTTGGTCTCGATCCCAATTTCCAGGGGGATGATCCCGAAGATCTCGTCGTCGACATGCCGTCGCTGCGGGATGCGCGAAGCCTCAGCACCGCCCGGCATGAGCGGCACGAATTTCTGGATCAGCTCCTGACGCAGCGCATCGTCGTGCGTCTGGTTCGCAAAGGTGAGCGCGCCGTACCAGGTACAGGCTTCGGAGTAGTGAATCGTTGCGGTGTACTGATGCGGGCTGGTGACGAAGTGCTCGGCCAGCTTCTTGCCGATTTCCTGCGGCGAAAGGCCTGCCGGCCAGTTGCTGAACTGCGCGTCCTGCGCACCGGCGGCACTCGCCGCCATCGCCATCAATATCACAGCTGCCAACTTCAGCTTCACTCTTCTCTCCTCGTCCGGTCTGGCGATCTGTGCGCGCAAGCGCGCGTTGTCCAGTGTACGGGCACGGGCATGCGAACGTACATCGCTCCCCCCGTGTCGCCCCCGCCGTGCCGGTCGTTGCCGGGTTCCGCTTTCGCCGATACAGCCGTGCTTCAGGGACCGAGCGAACTCCGGGAAAATTCCATATGCGAATCGCTTGACAAACCCCGATCGGTTCGTGCTTACTTACGGTTAGTGGATACTTACCTACAAGCCGGCCTGGATGCTCTCGCCGATTCGACGCGCATGGCCATTTTCCAGAAGCTCACGGGTGGCCCTCTGGCCGTGAATGAGCTTGCGCGTTTGTTGCCGGTCACTCGTCCGGCAGTCTCCCAGCACCTCAAGGTGCTCAAGGATGCGGGGCTGGTGATGGATCAGAAAGCCGGGACACGACGGCTTTATCAGGTAGACCCCGAAGGCGTCGCCCGACTTCGCGCTCATTTCGACCAGATGTGGACGAGGGCGCTGAGCGCATTTCAGAAAGTTGCCGAGGAATCACCAAATGGAGAGAACCGTGACAGACACCGCAGAACTCGACCTAAGGGTAGTAAAGGCCGTCCATCTGAAGGCGCCGATTGAGCGGGCCTTCTCGGTCTTCGTCGAGCAGATGGAGACGTGGTGGCCGGCGACGCACCACATCGGCAAAACTCCATTCGTAGCCATTTTCGTGGAACCACGTGTCGGCGGCCGGTGGTATGAGCAGAATGCCGACGGTGCCTTCTGCGACTGGGGCACCGTGCTTGCGTGGGATCCGCCGCACCGCGTGCGCTTCTCCTGGCATCTGGGCCCCGAACATGGCCAGCCCGACTGGGTTTTCGATCCGGACATGTCGAAAGCCAGCGAGGTGGAGATTCGCTTCCGCGCCGAAGGTCCGAATGCGACTTTCGTCGAACTGGAGCACAGCAAGATCGAGCGGCACGGCGAGGGAGCGCTCCAGCTGCGTGAGATGTTCGATGGTCCAGGCGCCTGGGCCACCATTCTCGAAAAGTTTGCCGAAGCGGCAGAACGCGGCTCGGCACGGAACGGAAAGGAATGAGCATGAAAACCACTGTTCTTCTGCGCATCGCCTCAGTACTCACACTGATCCACGCCATCCTGCACACGATCGGCGGCGTTTTTGGCAAGCCTGCGCCCGGCACGGCTGCGATGGTTGCAGCCACCATGCAGGCCAACAGCTTCCCCGCTTTCGGGGTGGTCCGCAGCTATGCGCAGTTCTATATGGGATTGGGCCTTGGGATCACCATCATGCTGACCGTCGTGGCTGTGCTGCTCTGGCAGTTGGGTGAGCTGGCCAGGAGGGATGCGTCTCGGCTCAGGCCCATTCTGGCAGTGTTGATGGCGGGATTTCTGGCCTTCGCCGTCGATTCATATTTCTATTTCTTCCTCGGCCCGGTCATTGCAGAGCTTCTGATCGCATTGTGCCTTGGGCTCGCGATTGCGACGGCAAGACCCCTTCCTGCTGTCTCGAGCACCGCGGT
>DASSKX010000344.1:0-24147 GCA_035689925.1 Acidobacteriaceae bacterium | reverse complement strand
TGTGCTCGCCGCCCACCGACGCATTCAGATGCGTGGCGTACTCGCGCATCAGCGTGCGGCACAACTCCGTGTCGTCGCCGGCGCCGCCGAACCACGCCGTCCGGATCTCCACCTCGGTCATAGCCGCATGATATGCGACTTCAGGTAAGGCAAGCGGCGCGTTGGCTCTGGTATAAATCCGTCCATGAAAACGCACGCTCCCCGCGTGGCCTGCCTCCGGATGCTCCCCTTCGCTGCTCTGCTTGTTGCTGTCACGGCGGTGCAGGCGCAAGCGCCGCCCGTCAATCCTCCGCACGACCCCCGCGTCGCGCAGCTCCTGCAGGACCTCGGCAAAGCGAAGATGATCAGCGAGGTGAATCTCTCGCCCGACGGCAAGTTCATCGCCTGGAGCAGCGGCGGCCGGGGCCGTAGTGGTGGCCATGGCATTCAGCTGGCCTCGCTCGCCGACGCTGCGTCGCCGCGGAGCATCACCGCCTGTGGCGACGGCATGCGCGGCGAGGAAAGCGACGCGATCTTCTCGCCCGACTCGTCGAAGCTGGCCTTCTTCTCCGACTGCACGCAGGACCACAAGACGGCCATTTTCCTCGCGGATGTTTCGGGCAGCGCCGCTCCGCACGCGCTGGCGGAGCTGAACGGCGTCGCAGAGGACCTTTCCTGGTCGCCGGACGGCAAATACCTCACCATCATTTATGTAGAAGGCGCCACGCGCGAGCCCAGCCCGCTCGCCGCGGAAAAGCCGCCCGCCGGCGTCATCGGCGTCGAGGGGCTGGAGGTGAAACGCATTGCGCTCGTCGATGCTGCCGGCGGCCAACTGCGCCAGATCACCCCCGACAATCTTTACGTCTACGAATATTCCTGGTCGAAGGACGCGACGAAGCTCACCTACGTCGCCGCGCCGCCACCGGGCGAGAACAACTGGTGGGTGGCGAAGCTCTACACGCAGCCCATTGACGGCCATCCCACCGCCATTCTCGACACGCAAACCGTTCCCGGCCCGCTCCACGGATTACAGATTGCCGTCCCGCGCTGGTCGCCCGACGGCTCCCGCATCGCCTTCATCGGCGGCCTGATGTCCGACCAGGGCTCGACCGGCGGCGATATCTGGACGATCCCAGCCACCGGCGGTGACCCCGTCGACCAGACCCCGAACCGCAACGCCACGCCCGGCTGGTTCACCTGGATCGACAATCAACGCCTCGGCATCGCGGAGGTCAAAGGCGGCGATTCGCATCTCTTCGTCTACAACCTCGCGACGCACCAGGACTCGCCCGACGACAGCCTCACGCTGCCCGACACCATCGGCGCCGGCGGCCTGCACATGCGCGTCGCCACCTCTGCCGACGACAACACGATTGCCTTCGTCCGCGAGTCCTTCTCTGAGCCGCCGGAGGTCTGGGCCGGCGACCTGATGCACATGAAGCAGATCACCCACGTCAACGACGGGCTCAGGCCCCTCTGGGGACAGGCGAAGTCCATCAACTGGACCAACGAAGGCTTCCACGTCCAGGGCTGGCTCCTCGAGCCCGCGCACTACGATCCGGCAAAGAGGTATCCGATGGTTGTCTACGTCCACGGCGGCCCCTCCTCGGCGAACATGCCGCGCTGGCCCAACGCCGGATACGGCCCGGAGCCTCTCTCGGCCATGGGTTACTTCGTGCTCATGCCGAACCCGCGCGGCAGCTACGGACAGGGCGAGGCCTTCACCCAGGCGAATCGCAAGGACTTCGGCTACGGTGATCTGCGCGACATCCTCGCCGGGGTCGATGCCGTCGAGAAGCAGTACCCCATCGACAACCACCGCATCGGCATCACCGGCTGGAGCTACGGCGGCTTCATGACCATGTTCGCCGTTACCCAGACCCACCGCTTCCGCGCGGCGGTCTCCGGCGCCGGCCTGTCGGACTGGCTCAGCTACTACGGCGAGAACTCCATCGACCAGTGGATGATCCCCTTCTTCGGCGCCTCGGTATATGAGGACCCGAAGGTCTACGCGAAAAGCTCGGCGATCAACTTCATCACCAACGTGAAAACGCCAACCCTGGTGGTCGTGGGCGATCGCGACGGCGAATGCCCCGCGCCGCAGTCCTTTGAGTTCTGGCACGCGCTGCGCGACCTCGGCGTGACCACGCAGCTGGTCGTCTATCCGAATGAGGGACACGGCTTCGTCAGCCCCGAGCACCGCCGCGACGTGCTGGAGCGCGCCATCGAATGGTTCAACCTGTATATGCCTGAGTCTGATACGCACCAGACGGCACAGACGCAATAGCCGGGGTGCCCCATGTCTCCTGGTTTTCGAGGCAGGGTTTCTGCTCACCGAATCACGCCGGCCGCGTCCCAATGCAGCCGGCTTTTTCGTGCGCAGCAGGGGCCGCCGTCCGCTTTTTGACGGCACTTCTGCTCTGTTATCCTGAATCGCACCCGGTTATTTTGACAGCGTGCTGCATCGACAGGTCGGCGGCTCAGCAGAGGCCTTCGCGCCTCGCCCGCGACCGGCGCATTTCCCGGGTTCGAATGCGGCAGGCTGGGGTTGTTTGACCGTCTGGGTGGCTGGACTGCTCAGGCGGGGAGGTTTCATGCGGCGGTTTTTTGCTTTTGCAGTCCTGGTCGTCTTTTCATTTCCGGTTGGACTCTCTATCGCGGGCTGCGGCCATAACCCGAACAACTACTGCACGGTGAACGGCCACGCCTATGGCGTGCTCAATACGCAGGCCGTCTACGCCACGATGCAGCCTGAGGCCACCGGCCTCTCGCTCGCCTGGGGACAGACGGGCACCGTGGGCGCTCCTACCGCGTACACCTGCACCGGCAGCACCGCCACGGTCCTCAACTGGACCTACGCCAGCTCCAACCTGCAGCTGGCGGACATCTCTCCGAACGGCCAGATCTGTGCCGGCACGTGGAACCGCAACAGCCCCGGCGGCATCCCCAACTTCAGCGTCTGCACGCCACCCTCCGGCGCTGTCCTCTCCGGCTTCAAAGGCTGCACCAGCACCAGCTGCGGTACCGCGCAGATCACCGCCTCCGGCGGCGGGGTCACCACCAACCCCGTCAACCTCTATATCCATCCGCCCATCACTTCGATCACCATTCCCAGTCAGACGAGCTGCCTCTCCCACGGCCAAACCCCGCCGCAGTCGCTGCTCGCCGAGACGACGGTCGCGGGTCCGGGCGGCGTCACGCTGTGCAGCCCGACCACCGTCGCCTGCACCAGCCCCTCCGCGAACATCGGAACCATCCAGTACACGGCCGTGAATAAGGATGTGGTTTCGATCAACAACACCACCAATCCCACGAATCCCAATCCGGTCACCGGAACGCAGACCATCACTAACCCCAACGGGACCGCCACGGCCAATCTGCCGGGTTCCACGGTGATTTCTGCCACCACATCCGACGTGACCTCGGCGGCGGGCTTCTTCTCGACCTGCCCTCCGGCGACGATCACGCTGGCGGTGAACGGATCGTCGACCGTGAACGTGACGCCCAGCTCGCCCCAGACTGTGCAGGCGAGCATCAAGGACACGGCCGGCAACAACATCACCGGCCTGACGCTGAATTACGCCTCCAGCCAGCCGCAGAACCTGAGCGTGAACGCTACCGGCGTAATCACCGCCACCTTCCCGAGCCACGCCTACGTGAGCGCGGTCTGCCAGCCTCCCTCGTGCAATCCGTCGCCGATCAACCTGGTTGGCCTGCTGGGCAATGGCATGCCGATCGCGTCGAACGTGCTCACCGTCAACTCGCCCGGCCGCGTCAGCAACAAGATCTGGATGGCTTCGTCGCAGTCGCAGTACTTCTCGCAGGTCGATCTGCTCACCGGCGCCGTCGGCGCTCCCATCCAGTTGCCGTACACGCCCAACTCCATGGTGATGGACGACGCCGGCAACAGTCTTTACTTCGGCAGCTATCACGAGCTGATGATCTACTCAGCCGCCAACAACCAGCTGTCGAAGGAGGTGCCGGGTGTGCCTGGCGTGGTCCTCGGCGTCAGCCCCACGGGCGCCACGGTCGTCGTCAACGATCAGCTGCGGCAGGTCATCTATCTGTACTCGACCGACAAAGGCGCCATCACCAGCACCGGCGGCATCGGACATCATGCGGAGTACTCGCCGGACGGGGAGACGATTTACATCAGCGGCCAGGATCCCGCGACCGGCCAGAACACGCTGTTTGTCTTTAACGCCAACAGCGGCTGGACCAGCTATCCGCTGACGAACCAGCCCACCTACAACTGCGCGCTGGAAGCCGGCGGCTCGGCTGCTTATCCGGCCTACAATCCCAATTTTGACCCGTTCTGCGGCGGCGCTGTCGCGGTCACCACGCCGGAAGTCGGAGCCTTCCTGAGCGGCAACACCACGGCCGCGCGCAGCTACTGCCCGAACGCCAGCTCCAACCCCGTCTACTATCCACCCGCCGGAGAGACCGGGACCGCGACGACCCAGATCACATCGACGCCGGATGGATTCCACATCCTCGGCGCGAATCCGACGACGTTCTCGGACATCTGGCTGCAGCACACCGATGCGGCGACCAGCCAAACCGCACCTGGGCCGCCCACCGGCGCCTGCCCCGACTTCAAAGGCGCGCCTCTGACCATCAGCACCAGCTTCAACACCGCTGCGCTGCCGATCACGGCTTCGGAGATCGATCAGGTCGTCAGCTCGCCCTACGCGAACCTGGCCTTCGTTACCTACCAGGGCGCAGGCGGCACCGGCGCGCTGCCCTACTACGTCCCGGGAACGACGACCGGCGCCTTCGGAACGCTGAATACCGTTCAACTCTCTTCGGGTGCGGCGGCTCCAGTCGCCGGCATCTTCTCCCCCGACGGGTCGATCTTCTTCGCCAGCACCAGCGGCGACAATCTCGTCCACATGGTGAACACGTCGACGCTCACCGACACGCAGACCATCGATCCGAAGCTGAGCAACGCGAGCGGCGCCCGGGTCCCCGCGCAGTTCCTGGCAGTGAAGAGCCGCCCGACGACATAACCGGAAATGCAGTCCACCGAGACGGCCGGCGCTGCGCCGGCCGTTTCTATTGGGAGGGGACGGACCTCTGTGGCGTAGCCACAGGAAGTGTGACATACTGCTGTGGTCATAACACAGGAGTACAAATGCCGGATTCCAAACTGGACCTGCTGCAGGGAACTCTCGATCTGATGGTGCTGCAGACGCTCGCCGCGATGGGCACGCAGCATGGGTATGGGATTGCGCGGCGCATCGAGCAGGTCAGCGGCAACGAGGTGCTGCTGAACCAGGGCACCATCTATGCCTCGCTCGTGCGCCTGCAGCAGCGAGGCTGGATTGAGGGGGAATGGGGCACCTCCGATAACAACCGCAAGGCGAAGTTCTACTCAATCACCCGGCGAGGACGGAAGCAACTGGCCGAGGATGCCGCGTACTGGCAGCGACTCTCCGCCGTGATGGGGCGCGTGCTGGCGATGGAACCGGAAGGCGGCGAGCGATGAAAGATCGAATCCGTCAGAGCTGGAACCGGGTGCGGGCCTCCTTTCTCAGAGGCGCACTGGATCAGGAACTCGATGCGGAGATGGCCTCGCATCTCGACATGGCCATCGAGGACAATCTCCGCAGAGGCATGACGCCGGAAGAGGCGCGCCGGCAGGCTCTGGCCCATTTCGGCGGCGTGCAGCAGGCGCGCGAGCGTCAGCGGGAAGCGCGCGGACTCCCCTTCCTCGACGTGCTGGGGCAGGACCTGCGCTTCACCTTCAGGACCCTGCGCAGAGACCTCGCGTTCACGATCGTCGCAGTGCTGATCCTGGCGCTGGGCATAGGCGCCAACGTCGCGGTTTTCAGCGTCGTCAACGCGATTCTGCTGCGACCCTTGCCGTTCCCCCAGCCGGACCGTCTGGTGCGCATCGTGGAGAAAACAGGCGGCACGAACGAGTCGGGTAAAACGTATACCGCCGACGCAACCCAGGATTTCCAGCAGCAGAACCGCTCTTTCCAGTCTGTGAGCGGCTACTTCGCTTTTACCGGCCCCGATAACTTCAAGCTCATTGGCAATGGCCAGCCGTTGCCGGCGACCGGCATCCTGGTTGCGGAGAATTTCTTTCAAACCCTGGCTGTTGAGCCGGCTCTCGGTCGGCTGTTCCGGCCCGAAGAATTTGTGAAGCATGCTCAACCCGTGGTCCTGCTCAGCTATCCGTACTGGAAGCGCCAGTTCCATTCCGATCGCAGCATCGTCGGCCGAACAGTGAATTACAACAACACCTCCGTGACCGTCATCGGGGTGTTGCCCGACACCTTCGATTTCGGATCGGTCTTTTCGCCAGGAGCGAGGATCGATCTCTTCGCGCCATACATCATGGATGACTTCCGCAATGACGGAAACGATCTGGCGCTGGTTGGCCGTCTCAAGCCCGGAGTAACTCTGGCGGCCGCGCAGAGGGAAGCCGATGAAATCTTCCCGCGGCTGCTCTTCGAGCATACTCACCCCGAGTTCAAGCCGGAATACACGGCCAGGCTGACGGTTCTGAAGGACTACGTGAGCGGCAAACTGCGCCGTTCGCTGATCATCCTGTGGTGCGCGGTCGGCCTGATCCTGCTCATCGTCTGCGTGAACCTCTCCAGCCTCCTGCTTGTCCGCGCAGCAGCGCGCAGCAAAGAATTTGCCATGCGGAGCGCTCTGGGCGCGGGACGGGTCCGGCTCGTGCGCCAGTTGCTCACCGAGACGCTGGTGCTGTCCGGAGCCGGAGCGCTTCTCGGATTTGGACTGGCCTATGCCCTGACTTCCTGGCTGGCTCATCAGGGCTCGATCGCTCTGCCGCTGCTCAGCACCGCCCGCGTCGATGGCACCGTACTCGTGTGGACACTGTTGGTCGCTGTGGTCGCGGCAATCCTGTTTGGATTAGCGCCTGGGTTACGCATAGCCGGAGGCAACCTGCAGGAAATTCTGAAGGACACCGGGCATGGGGCCAGCGAAGGAAGAAAGCACGACCGCCTGCGCTCGGCGCTTGTCATTACAGAAGTGGCTCTCGCCTGCGTGCTGCTCGTTGGCGCAGGACTGTTGCTGCGCAGCTTTCTCAAGGTGCTTGATGTGGACCTCGGATTCGAGCCGAGCCGAGCCGCCGCCATCAGCGTAGACGTCGACAGCGGTGGGAATGCTGCAAAACAGGCGGCGATGTGGCAGAACGTGGTCAGCCGCGTCTCCGCGCTTCCCGGCGTCGAGGCAGCGGGAATCTCAGACAATCTGCCCATGAGTCGCAACCGAGGCTGGGGAATCGCAGCCAAAGGCGAGGCACAGCGGCCTGATTCGCCTCACATCGGCGTATTTGTCTACATCATCTCCCCCGGCTATCTGAAGGCCATGGGAATGCGCCTGGTAAGGGGCCGCGACGTGACCTGGGACGACCTCGCGAACAACCGGAACGTCGTGATCATCAACCAGGCAGTGGCGCGTCAGCTTTGGCCGGGCCGTGACCCGGTCGGAAGGATGGCCAATACCGGCGGCGCTGATGCCCGCGTGATCGGCGTCATTGAGGATGTGCGCCAGAGTGGCGCGGAAGACAGCACGGGAACCCAGGAATACCTGCCGGCCACGAAGCAATTTGGCCCGGAGGGCGTCAACCTGGTCATCCGCTCGAAGTTGCCTCCGTCTGCGCTGGCCATGACCGTCATGCGTGTTCTTCGGCAGATCAATCCCGGACAGCCCGCAACAGAGTTCAAGCCGATTCAGGCCCTCGTGGACCATGCCACCTCACCGCGCCGGTTTCTCACCCTGCTGGTGTCCATCTTCGCCACGCTCGGACTGACGCTCGCCGCGCTGGGCATCTATGGCGTGATCGCGTACACCGTGACACGCCGAACCCAGGAGATCGGCATCCGCATGGCTCTGGGCGCCAGCCGCGGACGCGTGCAGCGCAGCGTGCTGCTCCGAACCATGCGGCTGGTGGCGATTGGACTCGTCATGGGAAGCGCCGTTTCGTTCGGCGTGTCGCGTGCGATTGCCTCGCTGCTGTTTGGAACACAGCCGAACGATGCGGTGACCTACGCGGGCATGGCGGTCCTGTTGCTCGGCGTGGCGCTGCTGGCAGGCTATTTGCCGGCACGGCGTGCGTCGCGGATCGATCCCATCATTGCGCTGCGCACGAACTGAGGCCGCAGGTCGGGCCGACGTTCCGCGCGTCGCGATTACTTCCATCCGTCTCCAGCCGAGGCGAACTCCTCCGCGCTTCTATCTCGCCTCGTTCCCCCGGGCGTTACACTGATGCTCATGCCGCGCGTCGCCATCATCTCCAAACCACAAAAAGAGGAACTGCGGCAGACCTTGCCGGAGCTGGTGCTCTGGCTCAAGGGCCACGGTTACCATCCGCTGCTCGATCCGGTGAGCGCCACCTACGTGCTGGACGAGGACGTCGCCCCGCGTCCGGATATGGCGGCCTTCAATCCGGAGCTGGTCATCGTGCTCGGCGGAGACGGTACGCTGCTGGCGGCCGCCCGCGTCTTCGCGAAGAGTGGCGTTCCCATCCTCAGCGTCAACCTCGGCGCTCTCGGATTCCTCACCGAAGTTCGCCTCGCCGATCTCTACACCCATCTCGAGGCGTGGACGTCGAAGTGCTGCACCACCGAATCGCGCGCCATGCTGCACATGGAACTCTGGCGCGGCGGCAAACTGTATCGCGAGCACGACGTCCTCAACGACGTTGTGGTCGCCAAGGGCGCCATCGCCCGCATGGGCCAGTTCAGCGTGGAAGTCGACGACCAGCTGGCCGCCAGCTTCCGTGCCGACGGCATCATCGTCTCGACGCCCACCGGCTCCACGGCCTATTCGCTCGCAGCGGGCGGCCCCGTCGTCGTGCCCGGCGTGGATACGCACATCGTTACGCCGATCTGTCCGCACCAGCTCACGCTGCGGCCGATCGTCGTGCCCGGCACCTCAAAGATTTTGGTGCGGATCGAAGCCGTCCCTGAACAGACCTACCTCACCGTCGATGGCCAGGAAGCCATCCAGCTGCGCATCGACGATGAGCTGCGCTGCCGCCGCTCCGATTATTGCGTGAAGCTGGTGCGCCTCGGCAACAACGGCTTCTTCGATGTCCTGCGGTCGAAGCTGAAGTGGGGCGAGCGCTAGCGCCGCGAGCGATGCGGAACCGCTTCGCCGGCAGCGTGTACCCCAGGAAAGTTGAGACGATTCTGTACTCCGCTTTGGTATTCTGAATATAGATAGGAAGAAAAAGGCTCAGCCCTGCGGCTGAGCCTTTTCTCTTTCAGGAGAGCCGCCCGAGATGAAGGCGAAAGCATTTGCAAACAGAGTGCTTGAGAGCAGGCACTTTCGTTTCAAGTGCTTGCGCGTTTGCCGCCGTGGTTCCAGCAGGTCACCCTCCCGGCGAGAAACACTGCGGAATGAAATGTTTAAGCGCTGCCATCCCGGGTGACCCCCGGGGGGGCACTTAGGACTTGACCAGTTCGTCGAGCAGGATCTTTGCCTTCGTCGAGTAGTTCTTCGCCCCGTCCAGGTCGTCGGTTTTCAGCGCCTGCCGCGCCTTGCCGATGAAGGTGCGGATCAGCTCCGCGGTCTTGCGCTCCTCCGAGCTGAGCGAACGATGAATGCCGTTCAGCGTCTTCTCGGTGGTGTTCAGCTCATCGGTGAGCGCCTGGCGGTCGGCGGTATTGGCGTTGCTGGTCGCCGGCGACAGCTGGCCGATCGGCGATTCGTCCGGTGGCGGACCGCTGGCGACCGCGGGATTCGGCGGAGCCGGAGTGGGCGCTTTGGCGGTCTCCTGCGCCGGTTCGGGCGTTGTGTTGTGCGGCTTGCGGCGCAGGATCCGGCGATGTTCCGCGGGCGGCGGAGGCGCTTGCTGCTCGGGCACTGAGGCATCGAGACGGATGGGCCGTTCGTCCACGACGACCGGCAGCTCCGGCATCGCGGGCATCAGTTCAGCCATTTGCGTCGGAGGTTTCGAGGGCTCGGTCTGCGGAGGAGGCGGGGGTATGGTCCTCTGCGTCCGCAGCAGCGGATGGTTACAGCCCGCCACCATGGCGAGCAACAACCCAAACGCCGCAATCCTCCACCCGGATCTCATGGTCCGGACCTTTCTGGCTGGGCGTCACCGCCCTGGCGAGCAAGCTCGCCGGGGACTGCGTGCTCCGGCAGCTCCGGAGCGATCCGTGGTCCCGAACCGGCAGAAATCAGCGGGAGCCGCAGTACGAATGAAGTTCCGCTCCCAGGCTTCGATTCTACGTCAATGAGGCCATGATGCAGCTGCAGGATACGGTAGGTCATCGCCAACCCGATGCCGCTGCCTTCCTTCTTGGTCGTGAAGTACAGGTCGAAAATGCGCGGCCGTATCTCATCGGGAATGCCCGTGCCGTGGTCCCGCACGCGGATGGAGGCCCACTTCGATCCCAGCAGCAGGTTCACCTCGAGCAGTCCGCCGGTCGCCATCGCCTGGGCCCCGTTCAGCACCACGTTCAGCAGCGCCTGCTTGAGCAGGTCAGTGTCCAGGCGGCACAGCACCGGCCGCTCCGGCATGCTGGTCTCCACGCGGATGCCGCGCATTTCCATCTCCGCCGAGGCCAGGGACATCACGCTGGAGACGACCTCGCGCAGATCGCAGTCGGTCAGCTGCAGCTCGACCGGGCGCGAGAAGTCGACCAGCGTCTGCACCACGCGGTCGAGCCGCCGGATCTCGCTCTGGATGATGTCCAGGTGGCGCGTGGCGTCGTCGCCCGCCTGCATCTTGTTCCGCAGCAGCTCCAGATGCACGACGATGGCGTTGATGGGGTTCTTCACCTCGTGGCCGACGCCCGCGGTGAGGCGGCCGATGGCGGCCATGCGCCGGGAGACTTCCAGCTCCGACTCGATCTCCCGCACCGACTCGAGGTCGTGGAAGGTGAGCAGCGCGCCCAGTGCGTGCCGGTCCCGCGAGTGCGTGTCGTGGATGAAGTCGAGCGAGACCTCGACGCGCCGCCCCGTCTCCGTGGTCACCTCTTCCTGCACGATCGACATGCCGCCTTCGAAGGCATCCCGCACCGTCCGGCCGAGGCGCGTGCTGCGGTCGAAGATCTCCCGCACCTCGGCTCCGAAGATGCGATCGCGGCTGATGTTCAGAAAACGTTCCACCGAGCTGGAGACCAGCACCGCGCGCGCATCGCGGGTGAAGAGCATCATGCCGTCCTGCAGATTCGAAAGGATCTGGTCGAGGTTCTCTCGCAGCGCGCTGAAGACCTCCTCGACGTTGCGGATACGCTGGCCGAGTCGCTCGATCTTGCCGGAGACCTTGGCCACAGCGTCGTCGCCACGGCCGAGGATCGGTTCCGTCAGGGCGGCCAGCGTTCCTGCGGGCTCGGCGGCGGGTTCCGGCGGCGCCAGATCCCCGGTGCTTTGCGCCTCGGCCAGGGCTTCCTGCGTGGTCAGCAAATCGAGCCGTTTGCTGATCTCCTCAATCGGCTGCAGCGCCAGATTGGCCAGCAGCGCCGCGACGACAATCGAGATCAGCATTGCCAGCCCGATGAACCATCCGGACTTGATCAGCCACGGGCGCAGCGCATTCTGCAAGAACGTGGTGCGGATGCCGATGCGAATGGTCAGGAAGGGCTGGTTGTTCAGGTCCAGACCCAGCGTGACGTTGTACACCTGCGGGCGACCGAAGACGATGCGCAGCGTAGTGATCAGCGACTGCTTGCGCAGACTGGCGAAGTCGGGGCGGCCCGGCAGCACCTGATCGTCCTGCGTCGCATCGGGCGCGCTGATCAGGGAACGGCCGTTGTGGTCGGCGATCGAGACGTCCAGCACGGTCGGCGAGTATTCAACGATGGAGTTGAGCCGGTAGACGACGTCGGGGTTCTCGCGCAGCGTCTCGGCGACCGCCTGCCGCACCGCCGCCGGATCGTGCGGATCGAACTGGCGCCCCTTCAGGCCCGTGTCGAGCGCGCGGGTGACATCGTTGGCCACCTGATGGGCCAGGGTATCGATTGCGGTGAAGGATTGTTCGATGTGCTGCTGCAGCAGCCAACTCATCCAGATCCACGAGAAGACCACCACCACAACCAGGACAAGGCTGGTGATCGCAAGGACGAGTTTGGTCTTCAGCCGCATGGATCCTTATCGGTGCTCTGAGCCTGCTTACCGAGCTCAGTTATAAAAGACCATAGGGCAGAAAGACAGCGAGGGCAGCAGGGCCCGGATCCAGCAGGCCTGAATGGCTATTGAACCACAATCGCTGCGCCGCCGACCTTAATCTTCGAGCGCGCTGGCGGTGGCAGCCGTGCCGTACTCTCTCAGTTTGTTGTGTAAAGTCTTCAGACTGATGCCCAGGATTTCGGCCGCCCGGGTCTTGTTATTGTGCGTCGATTCCAGCGTCTTGAAGATGAGCATGCGCTCCGCGTCATCGACGGTGGCGCCCACCTCGAGCTGAATGGCGTTGGCGGGAACCTCGCTGGCGGGCCGCGCCGCCTTCGTGCCGAAGCCCGGAGGCAGGTGCCGGGACTGCAGCTGGCCCTCGCCGCAGAGGACAACCGCGCGCTCGATGGTGTTGCGCAGTTCGCGGACATTGCCCGGCCAGTCATGCGCCATGAGGCGCGCGAGCATCTCGTTATCGACACCCGTGACCTTGCGGCCGTGCTTCTCATTCATGTCGCCGATCATCGACTCCGCGATGGCGGGAATGTCTTCCTTGTGGTCGCGCAGCGGAGGCATATGAATGTTGAAGACGTTGAGGCGGTAGTACAGATCGCCGCGAAGCTGTCCGCCGGAGACCGCCTGCTCCGGATCTTTATTCGTTGCAGCCAGCACGCGCACGTCGACCGGCGATTCCACCTTGCTGCCCAGCCGGCGCAGCTTGCGGTCTTCGAGGACGCGCAGCAGCTTCGCCTGAGTCGCCACAGGCATCTCGCCGATCTCGTCCAGCAGCAGCGTGCCTTCTTCTGCCAGCTCAAAGCAGCCGGCGCGGCGCTCTATGGCCCCGGTGAAGGCGCCCTTCTCGTGGCCGAAGATCTCGCTTTCGATCAGCGTCTCGGGAATGGCGGCGCAATTGACGGCCACGAACGGCTTCATCCGCCGCGGGCTCAGGTCGTGGAGCGTGCGCGCAACCAGTTCCTTGCCGGTGCCGCTCTCGCCGGTGATGAGCACGCTGACGTTGCTGGTGGCGACGCGCTCGATCAGCGTGAAAATCTCCTGCATTTTCTTCGAGGCGCCGACCAGCGAGCCGAGGACGCCGGTCTCGCGCAGCTTGCGCCGCGTCACTTCCAGCTCACGGTCCGTCTCGCGCTGGCGCGCGGCGTTGGTCAGAATCGCCCGCAGCCGGGTTGGATCCACGGGCTTCTGGATAAAGTCGTAGGCGCCGTTTTTCATCGCCTCAACAGCAGCTTCGATGGAACCCTGCGCCGTCAGCATGATCACGGCGACCTTCTCGCTGGTTTCGCCGAGGCGCGCGAGCAGTTCGAGGCCGTCCATACGCGGCATCTTCAGATCGGAGACGATGATGCCCGGCTGCCAGGCAGTCACCTTTTCCAGCGCTTCCAGCCCATCCCGCGCTGTCTCGGTGCGGTATCCCCAGCCGGAGACCAGCTCAGCCAGGCCAGACAACGCGTGGGGCTCGTCTTCGACGATGAGAACCTTTTCCTGACTGGTCATGCGTTCGTTCCAAAAGGTGAGATCACGGTTTGTTTTATCACGGTAGAGCGGCATCGCAAACCGCCGGCGAGTTCCGCTTCCGTCCTCGCCCTATAATTGGGGCTGGTACCTGATTCTTGTCCGGAAGGCGAATGCGAAGTTCTCGGATGCAGATGTTTCTCCACTGGATTCCCGCCCTGATTGGGATTGGGATCATTTTTGGAGAGTCCACTCTGACGATGTCGGCGTCGAATACCAGCCGCTGGCTTTATCCCATCTGGGTGCACCTGTTTGGCCCTGTCACCCCGGCCCGCTGGGCAGTGATCCACCATTACCTTCGCAAATGCGGCCACTTTGCCGGCTACGGCACCATCAGCCTTACCTTTTATTACGGCTGGGCCTCGACCCTGCTGCAGCGGATCCGGGACTGGACGACGCGGTTCCGGCAATCGGCCAGCCTGGCGCTCCTCTGTACCCTGGTCCTGGCAAGCTGGGACGAATGGCACCAGAGCTTTCTTCCCGGCCGAACCAGCTCCGCCCGCGACGTTGTTCTGGACTGCTGCGGCGCCGTCGTTGCCCACCTGGCGCTGCTGGCGATTCTCTGGATTTTTCGGCGCAAGCCGCCGGCGATGATCGCGCAGGTGGCGTAAGCCTACGGATAGTCGGCCTGCAGGACCTGCCTGATCAGTCGCTCCAACTCCGGAATCTCCGTCTCGACGCTATTCCAGACGATCGCAACGTCAACGCTGAAATAGCCGTGCGCCACACGGTTGCGCATCAGGTATACGTCGCGAAGCGGAATTTCGGGGTGCTTGGCCGCGAATGATGGGTCCAGCACCTCAATATTCCGGGCCGCCTCACCCATGATCTCGATATTCCGAATCACCGCATCCTGGACCAGCAGATTGCGCGCGAAATCCTCAGCGCTCATGCCCTGCGTGTAATCGGAAATACGTGTAATGGCTTCAAGGATGTGCCTGAGAAATACAGGCGTTCGTGCTGGGTCGTTCTTCATACCGGTGCGGCCTCAGCCAGCACGCGACTACGGTACGATTCCGGCAGGCTCAACGGGGTGAGGACATCCACTGAAATTCCCAGCAGCACTTCCAGATCACCCTGGATCCGGGCGACGTCCATGAGGCTTGTCTCCGGAGTTGGATCGACAAGCAAATCGAGATCGCTGCCTTCCTCGTCCTCGCCCCGCAGGACTGATCCGAACACACGGGGGTTGGCGCTCCGATTCGCGGAGACGATGCGGCGAATTTCATCACGATGGCGAGCGAGTGCTTCCGAGGGTCTCATGTGCCGCCTCCAGTATAGAAAAGCCTGAAAAATCTCCCCGTCACCCCTGCCGTATACTCAACGTTTGCATTGCGCCTGAGGTGCCGTTCATGGATGCTGCTGTTGCGTACGCGCGGGAGAATGCCGCGCGTTTCCTCGACGACCTGAAAGCCCTGCTCCGCATCCCCTCCGTCTCCACCCTGCCCGAGCACAAGAAAGATGTCGAAGCGGCCGCCGAGTGGGTGGCTGCCGACCTGCGCCGCATCGGGATGGAGCACGTTGAGGTCATCCGGGGGTCCGGGCACCCGCTCGTCTACGCCGACTGGCTTCGCGTGCCCGGCAAGCCCACCTGCCTCTGCTATGCGCACTACGATGTGCAGCCGCCCGATCCGCTCGACGAGTGGGTTACGCCGCCATTCGAGCCGACGGAGCGAAACCAGAACCTGTACGCGCGCGGGGCCGTGGACGACAAAGGGCAGCTCGTGACCCAGCTCAAAGCCCTCGAGTCGATCCTGAAGACCCATGACGGCAAGCTGCCGATCAACATCCGCGTGATCTACGAGGGCGAGGAGGAAGTCGGCGGCGAGCAGATCGAAGCCTTCGTCCGCGAGCACCCGGAGCGCCTGAAGGCTGATTTTGCGCTCATCTCCGACACCGAGATGTTCGCTCCGGAACTGCCCACCCTCTGCGTGGGGCTGCGCGGCATGATCTACACCGAAGTCGAAGTCCGCGGCGCGAAGACCGACCTGCACTCCGGGATGTACGGCGGCGCGGCTCCGAATCCGTTCATCGCGCTGGCCCACATCATCGCCGGGCTCCGGGACCGTGACGGCCGTATCCTGATTCCTGGTTTCTACGCCGACGTGCAGAAGCCGTCGGAGGCAGAGCTGAAAGCCTGGAAGAACCTGCCCTTCAACGAGGAGGAGTACCGAACCGCCGAGGTGGGCGCCAGCAAACTAGTCGGCGAAAAGGGCTACTCCGTCCTCGAGCGCACCTGGGCGCGCCCCACGCTCGACGTCCACGGCATCGTCGGCGGATTCACTGGCGCGGGCGCCAAGACGGTTATTCCGGCCAAGGCGACGGCCAAAATCTCGATGCGCCTGGTTCCGAAGATGAAGCCGCAGACCGCGTTTCGCCAGTTCAGCGAATATGTGCAGTCACTGTGTCCCGAGGGCGTCTCGGTCGACGTGCGCCTGATTCATTCCGGGGAGGCGTCGCTGATCCCGACAGACAATCCCTGGATTCGGGCCGCGACGCGCGCGATGAAGACGGTCTGGAACAAGGACACCGTCTTTATCCGCTCCGGTGGATCGATTCCGATCGTCGGCGACTTCGAACGCAACCTGAAGATTCCCTCGGTGATGATGGGCTTCGGCCTTCCCGATGACGGGCTGCACGCGCCGAACGAGAAGTTCCACATCCCCAACTTCCATCGCGGCATCGAGTCGGTCATCCGCTTCTTTGGGGAAGCCGCGCGCGGTTAGCTAGCCGCCGTACAGGTCCTGCTCCGTCAGGACAGGTTCGGAGGCGGCGGCAGCGCCCGCCCGATGCGTTGCCCCGAACATCGCGCCCCGAGCCGGGATGACCGGAGCGAAGGCCATCATGCCAACCGGCACCGGCACGTCGTCGTAGATCGCTTCCATGCCGCCGCGGCGCATGTACGTTTCGTGCCAGAAGCCTGTGCCGCCGGAATCGCGCAGAAAGTTTCGCCACCAGACGCGGTGCGGGTCGGAGCGCGTCCAGCGCAGCAGCGCATCCATATCACGCCAGTACTGCCGCATGCCGATGTGCATGGGGAAGAGCGAATACATGATGTTCTCGTGGCGGAGCAGTCCGTCGGGACGAGCGGCCGCCGACTTGCTGATCTGCGGCCCGAAGCCAAATAAGGTCCTGAGCCCGGTCAGGCGGTTGACGCGCATTCCGAGATAGATCACTACCAGGTCGGGGAATGCGGACAAGTCAACGGTCCGCCGCTGGACGTTCGTGGCCATCGAAAACACCTCCGAGCCGCCAGCCTTGCACAGGTGAGAAGGGCGGGTCCATAACCGGACGTTGCTCGCGGCCGGAACCACTCCGCAAACCGGCTGTCCGCATCGCAAGGGTGGCAGCCGCGACATTTGCAGGGGTTCGCGCATCTGCTAATGTGTTGAAGGTTGAGATTGAAAGGCGAGAGATGGCCA
This sequence comes from Acidobacteriaceae bacterium, assembly GCA_035689925.1. GTDB lineage: Bacteria > Acidobacteriota > Terriglobia > Terriglobales > Acidobacteriaceae > Palsa-343. The sequence continues at coordinate 7,114 of DASSKX010000344.1, read as the reverse complement.
AGGCAGTCTGGAACGGAAAAACTATTGCAGAAAGTGAAACTTACGAGACCGTCGAGGGCAACGTCTACTTCCCGGAAAGCGCAGTGAACCGCGAATATCTGCGACCGAGTTCCACCACGTCAACATGCCCGTGGAAGGGACAGGCGCGGTACTACAGCCTGCTGGTGGACGGCCAGGAGAATCAGGACGCCGCCTGGTACTATCCGAATCCAAATCCTGCTGCACGTAACATCAAGAACCACATCGCCTTCTGGCGCGGGGTCGAGGTCGAGAAGTAAGCTGCCTGGCGATGGCGGAAGCCCTGTCCGCAGGCTAGGCGTTTGCGGGGGCTTCCAGGTAACGCCGCTGGTGCCACTCCCAGGCGCTGGCGACAATCCCGTCCAGTTCGGTGTGGCGAGGCTTCCACCCCAGCTCCCGGCCAATCTTTTCTGAACTGGCAATCAGAATCGCCGGGTCTCCCGGCCGCCGGGGCACCACCTCGACGGGAATCGGCTGTCCGGTCACGCGGCGTGCCGATTCAATCACTTGCCGCACGGTAAAGCCGCTTCCATTCCCCAGGTTATAGATGCGCTGGCCGCCCTGGGCCAGGGCCTCGAAGGCCATGAGGTGGGCCTCCGCCAGATCCTCCACATGAACGTAGTCGCGAACGCAGGTTCCATCCGCTGTGGGGTAGTCGTCGCCGTAGATCATGATCTTCTGCCGCCGTCCGAGCGCCACGTCGAGAATCAGCGGGATCAGGTGCGACTCCGGCTCATGGGCCTCTCCCCGGTCGGCTGCCGCGCCGGCGACGTTGAAATAGCGCAGGCTGGCGTAGGAAAGGCCGTGTACGCGATACATCCAGGTGAGAATTTTTTCCACGAGCAGTTTCGACTCGCCATAGGCATTCGTCGGGCGCAGAGGCGCGTCTTCGCGAATTGGGGTGCTCTCCGGCTCGCCGTAAACGGCGGCGGTGGAGGAGAACACCAGCCTCGAAATGCCGCTCGCGAGCATGGACTCCAGCAACGAGAGCGTCGCCGCTGTGTTATTACGAAAGTAAAGTTCGGGTTTGGCCATACTTTCGCCCGCTTCGATGAGGGCGGCAAAGTGCATCACGCCATCAAAGCCTGTGCGGAGGATTCGCCCGAGATGGTCGCGATCGGCGAGTTCGCCCTCAATAAATGTGGTGCCGGGCGGCACCAGGGAACGGGTCGCATGGCAAAGGTTGTCGTAGATGGTGACGTCGTGGCCGCGATCGCGAAGAATCGCTGCGACCGTGCCCCCGACGTAGCCCGCGCCCCCGGTGACGAGGATCTTCAACCTGTACCTCCTCCGCAATCCAGATCCGCCAGCCTGATTGTTTTCAGCCGATCAGGTCTCAGGCGAACCACACGAAGCCTTCCTTTGCAATATATCCAAAAGGATTTCACAGACGGCGGTGGCCTGAATGGCACAACCACACTATCCTGTGGGAGCCACCTTTTTCATTTTTGAGGGTTCAATAAACGAAAGCAGCGGGAACTGCGTCAGACAAGAAATCACCCAAGAAGGGTGCGCAGCAACCGTAAAGTTGTAGGGACAGAATGTACCCAAAGTGTGCTAAAAAGTAACCATATTCAGTAACCTCCCGCGATTTCCCGGTTCTTCCTGGCCCCCTGTTCGCCGGATGCGTGGGAGCAGTACCCGAGGGGCCTGAGAGACCAGACGGTATTTGGTCTCAGAAGTGCAAATGCAGATCCTTGCGCCGGGCCGATGATCGCGGAGCCGTCGAACCTCTCACAGTTGGGATTTTGAAGCATTATGGCGACGAATAACTACACGTATCCTCAACCCGCCAGATTTGGACTCCTCCCCGAGCCCGAAGGGCGCATGGGCTCGTTCGGCGCCAGCATGGTTGTGAATGTCACCGTGGCAGGACTGGCCCTGCTGCTGGCTATGGCTCAGGTGCACCAGGTGCACGAACAGGAAAAGTACGTTACGCAACTGGTGTTTCCGATCGAGCAGCCCAAGCCAATTCCACCGCCGGCGCCGCAGATCAAATACATTCCGCCGCCGCCCGCGATGCACGAGACTCCGAAGCTCTCGCTGCCGAAACCGGAGCCGGAACCGCCGAAGATTGCCGAAGTGAAGATGCCGACGCCGATGCTTCCGAAGATGGAAGCGGCGCCGCCGAAGCGCGTCACGCCTCCGCCGCAACCGAAGCTTGGATTGTTCAAGAGCGTGACTCCGACCGCTGTCGCGAACAACATGTCGCACCCGACGATCAAGACGGGCGGGTTTGGCGATCCGAATGGCGCGAAGCCGAACCCGAGCGCCAGCCGGCCGGCGACGATCGCCGCAGTCGGTGACTTCAATGCCGCTCCGGGATCTGGTCCCACGGGCGCGGGCGCTGCGCGCGCGGGCTCTGTTCATGGTGTCGAGTTCGGTTCAGGTGTGGCACACGGCGTTGCCGGAGGACATGATCGCGGGACCATCGCTTCCGCCGGATTCTCTGACGGCGTGGTGGGTGGCACCGGTAAGCCGGGCAGCAAGGGCACGATCGCACAGGCCGGTTTCGGCAGCGATCCGTACGGCAGCGCTACCGCGCGTCCGGTGCGGCCGACCGAGTCCGTCCCCACCCCGATCGTTGTCCTGTCGAAGCCGCTTCCGGAATACACGGCGGAAGCTCGCCGGCTGCGGATCGAGGGCGACGTCACGCTCAAAGTCCGTTTCCTGGCGTCCGGGCAGGTTCAGGTGCTGGCTGTGGTCAGCGGACTTGGCCATGGCCTGGATGAGCAGGCCAAAGTCGCAGCGGAGCGGATTCGCTTCAAGCCGGCGACGGAGAACGGCCACCCCGTGGATCAGGTCAGTATCATCCACGTCACTTTCCAGATGGCGTGAGCTCGGGTCACAATTCCCAGTGCGGCTTTTTTCGTGGACCGCACTGGGAATCCCGGCACCGGCAGTACCCGCTGGAAGAAAGTCAGGAGTCAGGAATGTTTCGTAAGTGCATGATCTTCGGCATTGCCCTGGTGCTCGCCATACCTGCAGCTCAGGCCAAAAAGAACCGTCCCAGGGAAGTCTTCCCTCTGCACCCGCTTACTCCGGAACAGAAGCATCTGGTCGACGAATCGATGACCCACGAGAAGACGGTCATTCGCCAGATCGAGAAGAGCACGCCGGTTGTGCAGACCTATATCCAGAACATGCGGCCCGATCCGCACCTGTATCAGATCCCGGTGTCGGACCAGTTCATGGTGGGGCGCGTCGATTTCGGCAAAGCCTTTGTTGCCGATGAGTACTCGATGCGGCAGGAGCACACCAGCTTCTTCGGCGGCTCCATGAAGTTCGTCTCTCAGCTGACCAAGGCCTTTCACCTCGAGAACTCCCCGACCGGTTTCATGTCGATGATGTTTCTCGATCCGACGAGCTACGACGAGCAGCACTACAACTTCCAGTTCGTCCGCCGCGAGTTCCTCGGCACGGTGCGTACCTGGGTGTTTGACGTCCGGCCGAAGCAGAACGGCGTGGGCCGGTTCATCGGGCGCATCTGGATTGAAGATCAGGACGGCAATCTGGTCCGCTTCAACGGCACCTATATCAACAACCCGAACAACGACACCTCGCACTATTTCCACTTCGACAGCTGGCGCATGAACCTGCAGCCCGGCCTGTGGGCCCCGGCTGCGGTCTACATCGAAGACACGCTGCATGGCGCGACGGGCAAGGCGCAGAGCTTCCGCGGCCAGACGCTCTACTGGGGCTACTCGCTCAAGCTTCCGGTCAGCGAGACCGATTCCGAATCCATCATGGTGGAAAACGCGCAGGATCAAAGCGAGAACTCCAGCGACGTGAGTCCGCTCCAGGCCGAGCGCGAATGGATCTCTCAGGCTGAGAACAATGTGCTCGATCGCCTGACCCAGGCAGGTCTGGTGGCCCCGGTCAGCGACTACGACAAGCTGCTCGAAACGGTCACCAACAACATCATCATCAGCAACAACCTGCAGCTTCCCGGCGAAGTGCACTGCCGCGTCATTCTGACCGCACCGCTGGAATCGCTGGCTGTGGGGAACACCATCCTGCTGAGCAAAGGCCTGATCGACGTGCTCCCCAACGAAGAATCGCTCGTTGCGGTGCTCTCGTTCCAGCTGGCGCACATCGCGCTCGGCCACCACATCGACACGCGCTACGCCTTCAACGACCGGCTGCTCTTCCCGGATTCAGCCAGCTTCCAGCGCATCACGATGGACCACTCCATACCGGATGACGAGTCCGCCGCGAAGAAGGGCGTTGAGCTCTTCCAGCACTCCTACATCAAGGACAAGGCCGCCGGTGTGGGCCTCTTCTTTGAACAGCTGCAGGCCCGCGAAAAGGACCTGCCTGCGCTCTTCACCCCGCGCCTGGGCGATCCCATCATGCGCCCCGACGGTACCCCCTGGCTCGCTGCCCTCACGCAGGGAGCGCCGAAGCTGGACATGGATAACATGCAGCAGATCGCCGCGCTTCCGCTCAACAGCCGCCTGAAGATTGATCCCTGGGACGACAAGGTTACCCAGCTGCATTTCACGGCTCCGGTCCTGCTGAATGCCCGCGACAAGATGCCTCTGGAGATCACGCCGGTCTACTACAAGCTGGAGCGTTATCAGCAGCCGGGCACCGCACCGGCGAACGCGACGCCGGCGGCCGGAAACGCCGCACCTCCGCCCTCCGCGGATGCCGGTCCGGCGCAGCCTTCGAACAATGCTCAGTCTCAGCCGCAGGCTCAGCCCCAGCCGCAATAGCCGGGGTCGATTATGGACGGGAAGTGACCGGGTGATCGGACAAAAATGATTCGCTCGCCACATCCCGCCCGCACGCAGTGGGTTTTATGAAGCGGGCGTCTTCTCAAACGGCCGACGTTCGCATTTTGTCTGTACCGGAGATCTGAAAGTGAAGAAATCTATCGGGCTTTTGGCATTCTTCCTTCTTCCCACCCTGCTGACAGCACAGAGTCCGCGATCGGCCGTTGGAGGTCAGGGAAAACTCTGGGCCGGCGGTGAGGTTTCGATTTACAACCCGGACTTTGGCTGCTCCACCAACATCGTCTTCACGTGCTGGCACGACACCCTGTACGGTCCCACGGCCTTTTTTGACCTTGGTTTTACGAATAAGCTCAGCCTCGAAGGCGATGCCCGCTGGCTGGTCTGGCACGGAGTTGGGGGCCAGAAAGAATCCAGCTACACGGTCGGGCCGCGCTACCGCCTGTGGCACCACGAGCCGTGGTCGCTGCACGGCAAACTCAATCTGGGCGGCATGTGGCTGCAGACGCCGGGCTATCCGCAGGCCGGCACCCTCAAGGGCAGCTATTTTGCTGTCGCTCCCGGTGCGGATCTGGACTATCGCCTCAGCGATCGGCTGATGGTTCGCGCCGAATACGATTACGAGTTCCTGCCGTCCTTTACCGGGCCGCCAACGTTCAGCTCAACAGGCCAGGTCGTCACGCACGGCAGCGGTCTCACTCCGAACGGCTTCAGCATCGGCGTCGCATGGAGACTCCTGGGATATTAAGACAAGCTTCGAGCGCAATAGAAAAGGCCGGGCAAATCTGCCCGGCCTTTGTGTTTCTGCCCGCGCTCAGAAGTGATAGGCGATGCCGATCGTCGGATCGACGATGTTGTAGTAGACGCCGGTGCGCAGCGTGTTCCCCGAGTATCCGAAGCTGGGCGTCTTCACGACCAGGCTGCGGACCTCCGCCCGGATGTCGAAGCTCGGACTGATCTCGTAGGCGATGCCGCCGCCGTACAGCAGGCCGACTGCGGTGTTGCGCTTCAGGTCAGTGGCGAAGATGTTGGTCTTCGCATCGTCAATGGGTGAAAACATGATCGCAGCCGGCCCCGCCTCTAGGAAGGGATTCAGGTTGCGGAAGTAGAAGGAATACACGTACGCGCCGGAGATTTCCTGAGCCCGATCGTGGATGTGGTATTTGCCGGCGGGATACGAGTAGTACTGCACGTTCTGGTGGTAGGCGTAATTCAGCTCGAGAGCGCCGTGCGGGGTGATGTCGTAGCGGTAGCTCACGAGCGCGCCGTAACCAGGCGTCGCATGAAGCTGCACCGCATTTCCGGAGGCGAAGGGTGCGTTGAGCATCGACCCGCTGATGCTGATGTCCTGACGGGCTTCCTGCGCAAAAGACGGCGCCGCGACGAGCGGCAGCAGCAGAGCAAACACGAACAGCGATTTCTTCATTCGGTGGTCAACCTCTTTACAACGCCCTGCGGGATTTCGCCCTCCCGGGCAGTTCATTCCCAGGCTCCGTGAAGTAGCAAACATCAATGGGATGTCTACCGTGTCATTGTACCTGCCGCGAGCCATTTCTACAGCGTTCCGCAGGTCGTTACTCGCGCGCCGAAGCGCCCTCCGCCTGTTCGACGCGAAAGGCGAACGGATGTCCTCGTTCGACGGCAAGATTTCTCACGACGCTGAGAAACGCTTCGCCCGCATGCGACAGGCTCGCCGGCTTGCGGTGCACGAGCCAAAGGCGGCGCGCGATTTTCAGCTCCGGGACTTCAACCTGCACCAGATCGCCGCGCGCGAGTTCCGGCTGCACGGTGAGGCCGGGCACCAGCGCCACGCCGTTGCCGAGCATCACGAAGCGCTTGATCGCCTCCAGGCTGGGCAGCTCCACGCTCATGTTCAACGGCGTTGCGTGGCTGGCGAAGGTTTCGATCACGCGGCGCCGCAGCGGAGACGCTACGATGTGCGCCACGAAATTCTCCTGCCCCAGATCGCGAATGGACACCGACGCACGCTTCGCCAGCGGATGCCGGGGATCGACGACGAACGCGACGCTGTCCGTGTACACCTCGATCGCGTTCAGCCGCTCGTTGTCGGGACGAAACGAGAGAATGCCGAACTCAATGGCACGCTCGAGCAGCTGATCCGGGATCTGGCTCGCGAGCGACCGCTGCACCGTGACGCCGATCTGCGGATAGCCGCGGCGGAAGCTGTCCAGCACCGGCAGCAGCCACAGACAGGTGTATTCGTTCGCGGTGATGGTGAGCTGGCCGCGTTGCAGCGAGCGCAATTCCTGGAGAGCGGTCGCTGCCTCGCCCCGCAGGCGCAGCAGCCGTTCGGCGTAGCCGCGCAGCAGCTCGCCGGCGGCGGTCAGCGTTCCCTCGCG
>DASSKX010000343.1:0-6456 GCA_035689925.1 Acidobacteriaceae bacterium | reverse complement strand
CAGCGAGCACGATGCGGGAGGCCAGAAGCGGCGCTGCGGCCCAGGCAAGGACGCCGAGCGCAGCGCCCAGGGTGAGGTGAATGCCCATCGAGGTGCGAACGGTTTCGATCAGCGCCGGAAGGTTCTTTTGGCCGCGATGGGTGGCGACCTGCTGAATGTTCGCGTCGCCGAAGCCGGAGGCGAGGATCGCTCCGGCGTTGATGGCGGCCATGGCTACGGCCCAGATGCCGAATCGCGCGACGCCGAGTTGGCGGAGGAGGATGGGGGCGAGCAGGAGGATGCCAATGGGCCAGGCCGCATAATCGAGCACGCCCCAAAGCGCGTTGGACAGGTTCCGTTGGATCGCGCGCCGCATTCACAGTGAAGGTAGCGGGACGCGGCGGCTGCCCTGTCAGGTAATTGTTATTGCTTTGTCATACGTGGGGAATTGGCTTCGGCGGCGATGAATTGTCTCCACGAGCGCGTTTCGCGCAGGTAGCCGAGGCCGGCGACGAGATGAAAGCGGAGCCGCTGCAGAACGAAGCGGCCCTGGACGCAGTGGCGGCGAATGCCGGCCCGGAGGCTCTCGTTGGCTACAGGATGCGCGATGGCCGGAGGCAGACGTCGAGGGAAGAGCGCTTGTCGCGCCGAGCGCCGCGACCCGATGCCGAGCGCTTCCATTTGCTGCTGGAGAAGCAGGTAGACTTTGCTGCCGGGGAAGTTCATCACTGCAGAGCGGACCCCGTACCGATCGACCCAGGCGCGCAGCGGCCCGGGTAGGCGATCGACCGTCCAGCACCTGAACGCGTCCGGAGCGAAGGGGCCCATGATCCTCTCGGTGAGCAGCGTCACGACTCCGAGCGCGAGCGAGGTGGCAAGGCTGTGCTCGCCACGTTCCATCACTTCATCCCAGAAATCGGCGTCGTCGCGGCGCGCGATGACGTGCCGGCGGAACTCAAGGATGTGGGCGGGACGGTAAAACTCGCTGCAGAGGTGCTTGTAGAGATGCAGGCCCTGACCAATGAACAGATCGGGCGCGCGGAGCACCGGCACGGAGATGCCGTGGAAGGGGACATGATCGAGGCGCTCCAGCAGCGACGAAGACGAACTGGGCGATTCGAGGTGCAGTTCCAGCGAGCGATGCGGGGAGGCGCAGTAGAGGTCCGCAAGCGACGAGGGCGGCGCGTCGGTTTTGAATTCCCAGCTGCGGCCGCTGATGGCTCGCAGGCGATAGCCGTGCCGTTCAAGGATCCGCTGCGCCGCAGGGGCATCGTGCTCGGCGATGAGGTAGTCGAGGTCCAGCTGCGAGCGGAGTTCCAGCCGTGGCACCGATTGCGGCCAGAGCGAGCAGCCCTTCAGCACGGCGTAGTGCAGGCCGGAATCCTGGAATTTCCGCTGGATGGCGATCGATTCGGCAAGCATGGAAGCCGTGCGTCGCGTGTTGTCGGCGAGATTCTGGCGCAGGCGATGAAGGACCGGCTTCGGCAGCATGGGCTCGAGTTGCTTCTCCTGAATTCGCGCCAGGAAGTAGAGGGCCAGACCGGCGACATCCAGCCAGTGGAGCGTCTGGTCCCATTCGCGGGAGCAAAGCAGCCAGAGGCGAAGACATTCTCTCGGGATGGGATTCGAGAAGAGGAGCAGGACTGTCCGGCGTATCCGGAGGGCGCGGGAGAGCCTTGCGCCATCCGGGCCGACCGTCGCGAAACGAGCGAAGGGATGAGCAAAATCGGCGAGGGGCTCGGGTGAGCGGCGGGCATGGTCGGTGTCGAACTGAGGGAGCCTCTCCAGTTGCGCCGTGCTGTCGATACGGCCGGTGTGCAGCCGGGCTTGCATGAGACGAGCGTATGGGCCGCGGCGGCGGGGCATGTCAGGCGCATGCAAGGAGATTGTCAGCGCATTATTGGCCGCTCGGAGAAGGAGTGCCGGTGCGCACGGCCTTCCAGCAGAACGGCTCTGCACGCGCATGACAAACGTTTGACAAAGATCAGACCCTGCGGCAACACCTCGGCCGTAGAAAGCCGCTAACTTTGCGGCTATGTCAGCAAGTTTCTCGTTTTACTCACGGACCCGGTGTTGGACGGCGAGGCTCCTGGCCTGCTGCACCGTCCTGCTGTTTGCCACCGCACAGGCTCGTGCGCAGGATACTCCGCTTCTCTCTGGAGGCGTGGCGTTCCTGACCAGCACGACTGGCGGGAACACAACGTATCTGCCGATCATCGAGCCGTTGCTGGCCGCTCCTATTGGCCAGCACGTGCTGGTGGAGTCGCGCGCCGCTCTGCTGGAGACGTATTTCCCGGGAGGCAACGGTTACAAGCACTCGCATTTCGTCGGCCTCACCTATCTCCAGGGAGATTTCCTGGTGAGCCCACATTTGAACGTGGTGGCAGGCAGTTATCTGCTTCCCTTCGGCACGTACAACGAGCGGCTGTCGCCGGTGTGGATCAGCAATCTGCAGGACGGCCCGCTGATCGCGAACCTCGGATTGCTGTCGACCGGGACGGGGGTAGGCGGACAACTGCGCGGATCGGCGGTGAGCACGCCGAATTTCTCGCTCGACTACTCCGTGTGGTATTCGGCGCACAGCGGCAACGAGCAGTTCAGCGCGAAGCGCGCAACGGGCGAACGCACGGATGTTTATCTCCCAAAACAGCGGCTGGAGATCGGCCTGTCATGGGATCGCCAGCTTGAGGGCACACGGGAGAACTTCGTCGGCACGCATGTGTGGTGGGAACCCGCGGACACGTCGTTTCGGTTTCGCTCGGAGTTCGCGCGCGGCGCCCATGGGCAGGGCTACTGGGCAGAAGCCGATTATCGGCTCGCGCGGTTTGGCGGCGCGGACACCTTTGTCGGTCGGTTCGAGCCGGTCTTCCGGCTGCAGCAGACGTTTCGGCGCAACAACCTGGCCAGCGATGGACTGCCCTCGGTGAACACGCAGAGGGCCGACTTTGGGCTGGACTATAACCTGCCGCACAGCGTCAGGATCCTGACGAGCTACTCGCGCCAGTTCTCAGCAACACGCAACGAAAACATCTGGGAAACGGGCATCGTTTACCGCTTCCTGGTCCCCACCTGGAAAGGAAGATAGGGATGCGTTTGTCTCGTATTGTGCCGTCGTTGTTTGTGGCCGGGGCTCTGGCCTGCGCTGCGCTTTCCGGTTCCGCAGAGCATCAGACCGGCCAGTCCGCGGCCCGTCATGATTCCCAGGCTGGTTCTCAGGCGACCGACCAACTTGCCGAAGAAGGTCAGCGCGTGTTTCAGCAGAACTGCTCGCGCTGCCATAACGCTCCGGAGTCGTTTCCGCCGAGCATTACGGGCACGATCCTGCATCACATGCGGGTGCGCGCGAACCTGAGCCGCCACCAGGAACAGGCTTTGCTGGAGTTCCTCAATCGCTAGCTGCGTCGGCCAGATGCGTTTGGGCGAGAGGAGGCGCGGCGGTGGGCCGGGAGAGCAGAATCCGGGTGCTGACCGCCGCAGCTACGGCAAAAGCGGAGACTCCGGCGAGGACGGCCGTATATCCGAACCGCACATAGAGGATGCCGGCGAAGGTCGTGGCGACGGAGGCGGCGAGATTATTGATGAACATGGTGAACCCCGCGGCGGTGCTGCGCTCCTCTTCCGGGGTCTCGTTCATGAGCAGGTTATAGAGCGCCGGGGAACTCATCCACTGCGCCGCGGAGAAGGCGAGATAGAAGGCGATCGCCAGGCCGCGATGGCGGGCACCCGCCATGAGCAGAAGCAGCGCGGCGGTGACGAGCTCGGTGGCGAAAATTCCGTTCAGCATGCCGGCGCGGCGGATCAGGATGGGCAGCAGGATGCCGGCGAGCACCTGTACTCCCTGCGCCAGCGAAAAGATCAGCCCGATGCTGGCGAGCGACACGTGCAGATCGCGTGACAGATAGACATTCGCGAATGGGGCAAACGCAGCAATCAGGGCTGACCAGAGGCCCATGCAGAGCAGAAAGCGGCGGAGAAACGGCCGCAGGCGGAAGAGCGCCAACCAGTGCCTCTGCGTCGCTCGCCCGGCGACATCGGCAGATTTCGCGGGTGTGGCTAAGCGCAGGCGAAGGATCGCAGAGATGCCGGCCGCCGCCAGGATGCAGGATCCGACGAGGATGAGGCGCTTCACCGCGGCGGGCGAGAGCGCGAATCCCGCGAGACCCAGCCAGTCGGGAAGATAGCCGCAGATCGCGCCGCCGAGCGCGCTGGTGCCGACGCCGACGGAGAAGATTATGCTCATGCCGGCGGTGCGGTTCTTTTCGCTGGTGAGCGCAGCGACGACGGGCAGGAAGGAAACGGTCCAGAGGCACATCGCGATTCCGGCGATGAAAGCCAGGGCGATCTGGGCGGGCTGCCAGATCCAGAGGGCGCGCAGCAGGCCGACGAGGGGTGCAGCGACAAAGCAGACCAGCAGCAGCGGCCGCATGCCGATACGGCGGCCGAGAATGCCGACAGGAACGGTACCCGACATCATGCCGAGCGTGAAGGCGCCGTTGATGAAGCCGATGGCTTTTTCGTCGAAGCGAAAATCGAGCAGATACAGATTGAAGAGGAAGAAGTAGACGGCAAAGCCGGCGTCGAAGAAGAAGGCGGCCGTGAAGAAGATCCAGTAGCCGCGGCTGAGCTGGTGCTCGCGCAGCCAGGCGCGGGGCGATCTCCAGAACTGCGGCGGACGGACGGCGAACGATTCCTGCGTGGGCTGCATCAGCGGCCCTCAGCCAACATGCGAAGGTGCTCGACCGCCTGATCGAGAGTTTGGTAGCGGAGCTCCAGCACATCGGCTTCGAGGAGGCGCTCGACTTCGTCGTATTGGCGCGCGAGCGACGCTCGGCTGCCGAAAAGCTGCTGGCGCATGTAGCGGCGGGCGACATCGCGGGAGTATGGGAAGAGGCCGGATGTGCCCTGCACGCGCCGATTGAGGAAAACGATCGCGTTCACGTCGGCGCAGTGCTGACGGCGAACGTGCGGCAGGGATCCGGTGAGCAATTCAATCGACGGCTTGCCCTCTGCGCGCGGCGTGAGCGGCAGCCCGGCAATCTCCGGGAACAAATCGCCGGCGGTGGGGCGCAGCCGGACCTGGTGGCAGTTGCCGATGACTCTGCGTCCATGCAGAAGAAAGCAAGCGTCGTCGGAGACATATCCCCACCCGGCACGCGCACACGCGAAGGACAGAGAAGACTTGCCTGCGCCGGAATCGCCGCAGAGCAGAATGCCGCGGCCGTTCAGCGTGACGCAACCCGCATGGACCGGCGTGGTGTGGCGCGTGGCGATGTGCACGCCGGCGCCGCACTCGAGAAAAAAGTAGCGAAAATAGAGCGGATGCCGCAGCGCCGCCGAGGTGGCCACGATTTTTGTGCGGCTCCGGGAAAGGTCTGCGATCGAGTAGTGCTGCGGGTCGGCGATGGTAGTAAGGAGCGGCTCGAGGAACCGGTATTGTGGCTGCGGCGGACACTCCTGCTGCACTGTGCAGTCCTGCTGCGTGTTTTCGACAACGTAGACTTCCGCGAGCATGGGCTCGGTGTCGAAGCGCTGCTCGAAGTAGCCCCACTGCGTTCGGGACAACGCGAGGACCTCTTCGGAGTTCGTGCGGAGCTCAACGGGGAATCCCAGCGGGAAGAATTTGGCCTGGAGAGTCAGGGCCGGAGCGTCAACCGGGTGCGGGTCGGGCTCGGCAGCGGCCCGACCCGCGCAGGCGGATTCGATCTCTTCGATCGTCAGCAAGGTCATCCTCTCAGAACTGGTAACGCAGCGCGAACTGGATGATGCGGGGGTTAGCGTTGGTTGATGTGATTTTGCCGAAGGTCGGACTGGGTGACGGGTTCGGCAGGGTCGGATCGCTGTAGCCGAGGCTGGTGTTCGGATTCCCAAACTGCGGCGTGTTGGTGAGGTTGAAGAACTCCGCGCGCAGGCGAAGGCTGTTCGCTTCAGCAATCGGGAAGCTGCGCTCGACGGCGGCGTCGACGCTGTGCTGGCCGGGGCCGCGCACGATGCCAACGCCGCTGTTGCCAAAGTCCTGATCGGCAAGGCTGGTGCCGTTCGGAGCTTCGGGTGCGCGGGCGAAGGCGGCCGCGTTCAGGTAGCCGTTCAGGACGCGCGAATACAGCGATCCGCGCATGATCGGGCTGGGATTGCCGGGCGCGCGCTGCGCGCGGACTTCGCCGGGAATGAGACCGTACACCGAGCCGGCATTGTTGTCGAAGACGCTGAGCGCACTGCCGGACAGGACGACGCCGATCCCGGAGAACTGCCATCCGTTGAGCGTGTGGCGAGCCAGAGCGGAGCCCAGATGCAAGGCGGGCGGCTGCCAGTGGAAGTTGACCACGAAACGCTGCGATCGGTCATCGCCGGCTGGGCCATAGGAGGACTGACGCAGGTGATGCTGATCGTTGGTGGGAAGCTGTAGTTCGAAGACGTCCGTTCCGCCTTCGCCGTTCACTTCGTCGAGGTTCTTCGACCAGGTGTAGCTGGCTTCGATTT
>DASSKX010000342.1:0-5134 GCA_035689925.1 Acidobacteriaceae bacterium | reverse complement strand
GCCCTTCCTGGGCAGCGGCTTCTCGGCCGAGGGCCTGAGCTTTTCCAAAGATGGAAAGCAGATGGCGTATACCTGGTATCCGGACGGCACTCTCTGGGTGAGCAACACGGATGGCAGCAATCGCCGTCAGCTTACGTTTCCGCCGCTGGAGGTTACGGGGCCGCGCTGGTCGCCGGATGCGACCCGAATATCGTTCACAGGGAGAGAACCCGACAAGGCTGGGCAAGTCTACCTGGTTTCGCTGTCGGACAGTCATCTCCAGCAGATCACCTCCGGGAGTCTCGACAGCGGCGACGCCGTGTGGTCACCGGACAGCCAGTCGCTGATCTGGGGGGGCAGTTGGGACGAGGTAATTCCCGACAAGGTGCCTCTGCACAGAATCGACCTGAGGAGCGGGCGCGTGACGGAGATCCCCGGGTCGATCGGCCTGTTTTCGCCGCGCTGGTCGCCGGACGGACGTTCATTGGAGGCGACACCGCAGGATGGCAGCAAAATACTGCTCTACGACTTTGCGAGGGGGAACTGGCAGACGCTGGCCGGCAACCTTAACGTCCAATATCCGACCTGGACGCCGGATTCAAAATGCATCTATTTTGACAACCGCCGGTCCGATTCAGGGCTCACCAAAGACGTCATGGAACGGCTATGCGTCCAGAGCCATAAAGTTGAGCCGATCCTCGACGCATCGAGCGCCGGACCGCTGCTGTTTGGTGCCGCCGGATGGTGGACCGGCCTGGCACCCGATGGATCGATCCTGGCAACGCGCGATATCAGCAGCCGGGAAATCTATGCGCTGGATGTGAAGTTCCCGTAGCAGAGCACAGAGCTCAGGGCACAGGATCCGGCCGGTACTGGTATTGTGACCACCGCTTATCGAGATGACAGAACGCGGACACTGGCATTGCTCGACAGCTCTCTTTTCGAGAAGCACTCTCGGCCCGTTCCGACCATTCTGCACCAGCTTCAGCGAGGGGCAGTCAATGCAGGTGGATACATCAATTGCAACTTTGCTCCGGATCACCGTCGATTGCTGGAGACATCGCAGGCGGCCAACCGTCTTCGCGCGGGGCTTGTCATCGTCCCCCGAGACAAGGACCCGCTCAACATGCCCTTGCTTTCTACCGCCCACCGACCGCCTTGCGTTCGTGCACCGTCAGTGTTCGCTGCATGGTGCCCCATCCTGGCGAGACCCGAACGGAAATCGTGGCGAATCGTAAAGTCGTGGCGAATCGTAAATCCGTGCTCTGGCCGAATTACCGGCAACTCGGACATTACGGTTTTCTTCTGAACCACTCGACATAGGCTTCGTGGCGACCCGGGAACAACTTCTCATACAGCGAGTAGCCAATGCCCATGACCTCGATTTCGATACTTTCCGGCCCCAATTCTGTCGAATAATCGTTAATCTGAACGCCTCCTTCCGCTGGAATGGCGTGACCGTCCGCTGTTCGGACAGAGAGGGCGAGGTGCGCTTGTATAGTGTTTCGAGCTGCGAGAAGGAGGGGCCGTATTGCCTCATAGGCAGGGAGCGGGAAGAATCTGCCGCCAGCCACGCCCATGGGCGGGTCGCCTTTCTCCAGGTTTGAATGACCAATCACGGTGGTCTCTGCGAGTATTTCAAAGCGGGGAACGGCGAACCTTCCGATGCAGATTAGCGATATTGGCAAGTGATCGGCAATGCGGAGATTACCGAAAGAGCATCCCTCGGGGGCTGAAGCCTGATTTTCGAAAATACCTTTATGGCACGGCTGAAGCCGTGCCCTTTCAAGGCACGCGCTCTCGCGGTATGGCTCCGGCTCCGAATGCGCATTTGTGTTTCCGCGATTTTCAGAAACGACTCCACGCCACGGCAAAAAGGTCAGAGTAGACTTGCCAGACCACTCCTATGCCTCTGACAGCAGGCCACAGGATCGGCCCGTACGCAATCGTCGCGCCGCTTGGCGCGGGCGGCATGGGAGAGGTGTACCGGGCAACGGATACACGACTAGGACGGGACGTGGCGCTCAAGGTTCTGCCGCCCGGCACCGTCCATGACCCCGACCGGCTCGCCCGCTTCCAGCGCGAAGCGCGCGCGGTGGCCGCGCTCAACCATCCCAATGTCGTCACGCTGTACTCGGTGGAGGAGTCGGAGGGCGTCCACTTTCTGACGATGGAGCTGATTGAAGGACAGCCGCTCGATCGGCTGATTGCAGCGGATGGCCTGCCTGCGGAGCGGATCATCGCGATCGCCAGCGGGATTGCGGAGGCGCTCGCCGCAGCGCACGACAAGGGCATTGTGCACCGCGACCTGAAGCCTGCGAATGTGATGGTGACGCATGAGGGGCGGGTGAAAGTTCTGGATTTCGGACTGGCCAAAGATATGGGGGCCAGCGTTGCGCACAATGCCACCCAAACTCTGGCGGGCCACACCCAGGCGGGGATGGTGATGGGGACTCCGGCCTACATGTCGCCGGAGCAGCTCTCGGGCCGCGTGCTCGATCACCGCACTGACATTTTTTCGCTGGGCGTGGTGCTGCACGAGATGTCGACGGGAAGGCCGCCCTTCGGGGGGACCTCTTCGGCCGAATTGATCTCGGCGATTCTGCGCGACACTCCACCACCGGTAACGGACTTCCGCACTGACCTGCCTGGCGATCTGGCGCGGGTGATTCGCCGGTGCCTCGAAAAGGATCCGCGCCACCGCGTGCAGACGGCGCGGGACGTGAGCAATGAATTGCACGAGATGGCGCGAACAGGGCCCCGCCCCATGACCGCATCGAGGGTATCGGCACGCGCAGGCGTCGCCTCCGCATCGGGCGCAACCCGCGCCGACGAAGGGTTCTGGGTCGCCGTGCTGCCGTTCAAATCCTCGGGAGGCAGCGCGGATCTGAAGGCGCTGGCGGAAGGATTTTCGGAAGAAATCATCACCGGGCTCTCGCGCTTTTCGTATCTGCGCGTGATTGCCCGCGGCTCGACTGCGAAATACTCCGGCGAATCGGGAGACGTACGTTCCATCGGCAGGGAACTGGGCGCAAGCTACGTGATGGAAGGGAGTCTTCGGCAGGCCGGCTCCAGGGTTCGCGTTGCGGCGCAGCTGGTGGATGCCGAGACCGGCGCCGGGTTGTGGGTTCAGACCTACGATCGGGCGTTTACGGCTGAGGCGACGCTGGATCTGCTGGACGACGTCGTTCCCCGCATCGTCGCCACAGTCGGCGACGCGCAGGGCATTCTGGCGCACAGCATGACAGAGGCTCTGCGGGGCCGCGACCCGGAATCGTTCACGCCGTATGAAGCGCTGCTGCGCAGCTTTGGATTCCATCAGCATGTGAACGCGGCCGAGCACCTCGCGGGAGTCACGGCACTGGAACGCGCGGTGGAGCAGGCTCCGGACCGGGCCGATTGCTGGGCGATGCTGTCGTGGCTGTACCGCTCCGAGTACACGCATCGCTTCAATGCGCGGCCCAACGCGATGGACCGCAGCCTGGCGGCAGCGCAGCGGGCGGTCGCGCTGGCTCCGTCGGGCCATATGGCGAATGCTGCGCTGGCTTCAGCGTTTTTCTTTCGCCGCGAACTGGGCTCGTTCCGCGCCGCGGCCGAACGCGCCCTCGCTCTGAACAGCATGGAGGGATACATCACGGCTTTCCTGGGCATGCACTTTGCTTTTGCCGGCGAATGGGAGCGCGGATGCGCACTGGCGGAACGCGCCACACAGCTCAATCCGAATCATCCCGGCTGGTACTGGCTGGCCATGGTGATGAATGCTTACCGCATGCATGATTCCGAGCGGGCCCTGGAACTCGCGCTGCGGATGAATATGCCCGGACTCTGGACGGCCCAGGCGGCACTCACGGTCATCTACAGCCAGCTCGGAAACATGGATGCAGCCCGCAGCGCTCTGGAGGGGTTGCTGGCGCTGCGTCCTGACTTCGCCGCCGTCGCGCGCGAAGAACTGGAGAAATTCTGGCTCCCGGAACTGGCGGAGCAGATGCTCGGCGATCTCCGCAAAGCCGGGCTGGAAGTTCCCGCGACAATGACGCCGGGTGGTCAGGGCTCCTGCGGGGACACATCCGTCGATCATTCTTAAGCAATCATTCTTAGCACTCATTCTTAGCAATGGAGAGTTCATGATCGTTGCGCGTCGGGCATTTCTGAAGCGGGGAACAGCGGCAGCGGCGGGGGCGACAGCGATCTGGCGTCCCCGATTGGCTTCTGCGCTTTGGGCGGCGGTATCGCAGACGCAACTGGCGGCCGATCCGCGGCGGCCGCAGTACCATCTGCTGCCGCCGGCCAACTGGATGAACGATCCGAACGGTCCCATCTACTGGAAGGGCCAGTACCACATGTTTTATCAATACAACCCCGGGGCGGCGGTGTGGGGCGACATGCACTGGGGACACGCGACCAGTCCGGACATGGTGCACTGGAAGCATCTTCCGGTTGCGCTGTCGCCGACTCCCGGTGGTCCCGATGGCGCCGGCTGCTTTTCGGGAACGGCAGTGGTAGAGGATGGCCGCGTCGCCATGCTCTACACGGGAGTGCGATCGGTTCCCGAGAGCGAGGCGACGAACCGGGGGGACGTTCACAGCTTTCGCGAATCGCAATGCCTGGCGTATTCGTCTGACGCCGACCTGCGGTCATGGACCAAAGTGCCCGAACCGGTTATCGCTGCGCCTCCCGCGGGTCTGGCCATCACCGGGTTTCGCGACCCGGCTCCCTGGAAGGAGGGCAGCGACTGGCTGCTCGCTGTGGGATCCGGTTTGCGGCGCAGAGGCGGCGCAGTGCTCCTGTACCGATCGAGAGACCTGCGTCACTGGGAATACCTGCACCCGCTGCTGAGCTTTGACACGCATCGGGACACGCACGGGGAAGGGACCGGGAATCCGGTGGACTCCGGCGAGATGTGGGAGTGCCCGGACTTCTTCCCGCTCGGCGACCGGCATGTGCTGATCTATTCGACCCAGGGGAAGTCTCTCTGGAAGACAGGCCAATTCGACCGGGAGAGCCTGACGTTTCATCCGGAACAATCCGGTGCGATCGACACTGGATGCATCTATGCGGCGAAGAGCCAGGTCGACCGTTCCGGGAACCGTATTGTCTGGGGATGGGTGCAGGAGACGCGGCCGGTGGAAGAGTACCGCGCGGCGGGATGGGCCGG
>DASSKX010000341.1:0-5231 GCA_035689925.1 Acidobacteriaceae bacterium | reverse complement strand
TGGCGGACATGGTGGCAAGGATTATAGGACAGGGAGCCCTGAGAAGGGCATGGGGTGACGACGGGGTTATGAGTGGGCGGCAGAGGCTCGATTGTGCCGCATGGACGGGCCAATCGCCCTCTTCTCGTTGAGCAGGCCTTGAGCCACTCAGCAGGCGGTGGCCTCCACACCGGCAGCCCCGGACGCCATAACCAGAGGACCTGGGCTGCACTGAGCCTGCAGAAATCTCTCCTCCAGGACATCGGCAGCGACAGGCCGGCTGGCGAGGTATCCCTGAACCACCTTGCAGCCGAGAGACTGGAGCCGGAGCGCCTGATCGGCGGTTTCGACGCACTCGGCGACCACGTCCATTTGTAAGCCTGTGGCCAGATTGATCACCGCACCGGTGAGAGCGGCGTCGCGCGCCGTGACGAGAATGGAGCGGACGAACGATTGATCGATCTTCAGTTTCGAAAAAGGGAAAGCGCGAATGTAGTTCAGGCCGCAGTAGCCGATGCCGAAATCGTCCATCGCCAGTCCGATGCCCGCATCCCTGAGCCGCTGCAGCACAGGCGCCAGCTTCTCCGCATTTTGCATCAGCTGCGTCTCGGTGAGTTCCAGTTCGAGCCGCTCCGGCGCAAGGCCGGACTCCGCCAGCGCCTTGCTGACGGTGTCGAGGAAGCCCGGATCGCGGAACTGGGCCGCGGACACATTGACTGCCAGGGCCGGGGCGCGGTCGCCGTAGCGTTCCCAGCGTTTCGCCTGGCGGCAGGCCGATTCCAGTACCCAGGCGCCGATGCGCACAATCTCGCCTGTACTCTCCGCAGCCGGAATGAAGATCGAGGGAGGCACGACGCCCAGTTCAGCGCTGTGCCAGCGCAGCAAAGCCTCAACGCGCAGCACGCGGCCGGTGGCGATTTCGACCTGCGGCTGATATTCGATGGAGAATTCACCGGAGGCGAGCGCGTGGCGCAGCGCATGCTCGAGCGTGAGCCGCTCGATGGCGCGCTCGTTCAGATCGTTGGTGAAGAACTGCCAGGTATTTCTGCCCTTATCCTTGGCGGCATACAGGGCTGCGTCGGCGTTGCGGATGAGGGATTCGGCGTCGCTTCCGTTCTCGGGGAAGATGCTGATTCCGATGCTGCAGGTGGTGATGAGCGCGTGGTGCCCTTCTGAGGTGATCTCGGCCGCAACGATGTGGTTGATGCGGTCGGCGGCAATGGCGGCGTCGCTGGCTTCGTGCATGCTGCGCAGGACCAGCACAAACTCATCGCCGCCGAGGCGGGCGACCACGTCCCCCTGGCGGACCGTCCCTCTGAGCCGCTCGGCGATGCACTGGAGCACCTGGTCGCCGGTCGAATGGCCGAGCGAGTCGTTAATCACCTTGAACTGATCGAGATCGATAAAGAGCACGGCGAGCTTTTTCTGATACCGCCGGGCGTCGGCCAGCATGTCCGGCAGGCGCTCGCTCAGGAAGGCGCGGTTGGGCAATCCGGTGAGCGCGTCGTGGTAGGCCAGATACTGGAGCTGCTTCTGGGTCTGGTGTAGTTTGGCTTCCGTGTGGAGACGCTGCAGGTTGGCGGCTCGCTCTTTGAGCGCGCGTTCCACGGCGGGGGCGAGCCGCGTCAGGTTGCCCTTGAGCACATAATCGGTGGCGCCCTGCTTGAGGCTTTCGACGGCGTTATCTTCGCCCATTGTGCCCGTAACGAAGATAAAGGGTGTTGTGGGGCGCACGTCCTGCGCGATCGCCAGTGCGGAAAGGCCGTCAAAGGAGGGTAAGACGAAATCGGAGAGGATGATGTCCCAGTCCTGCCGCTGCAGGCACTCCTGGAAGGCGCCTTGGGTCTGTACGGTTTCGATCTGGCAGTCGAGGCCCGCATCCTCGAGGATGCTCGCGATCAGCCGTGCGTGGAGCTGATTGTCTTCAAGGTGCAATACGCGGACCGGCTGCTTCATCCCCGTGTCGTGTGGCAACTTCCTGATCCTTTCTCCGGGGATTGCCTCCGCTGGAGGCCCGTTGTTTACGGCCCAGTACCTGCCAGGGCCTGACCGCCTCAAAGAACTCGGAAAATTCGACGGCTTGACGACGTAGCCGTTGGCGCCGAGGTCGTAACACTGGTTCAGGTCCGGCCCCTCGCGCGACGATGTTAGCATGACGACCGCTACGTGACGCAGTTGCTCGCCGCTTTTATGGAGCGCAGGGCCTCGATGCCACTGACTTTGGGCATCTTGATGTCCAGCAAGGCCGCCGGGAAAACCTCGTCGCTGCCGTGATCACGCTGGTTCAGCAACTTTGGGGTCGGCAAAAAAGGCGGCATCGAAGAGCTCACCGGAGGAACTGGCGGTGAATTAGGTAGTTCGCGCGCGGGCCGGAGATGAGACAGCGGGGTGTGAATCGGCATTTTCCGGATCTTTTGCCAGTGCTCGCCAGCCAGGAATGCGTGCGGCGCACGCGCAAAGCAGGACCGATCCGACTGAAAATGGGATCCGGCGCTTGCTCGGGAGCGGAATGGCCATGCTGCCTCCGGGACCGGTTCATCTGTCACCGGCTGGCCTGGTGGTGCGCAACGGAAGCGGTGTCCGGGATGCGCGGCAAGATGGGCAGAAGGTCCGCGTACCTCATGCCGAAACGCCGCGGGTGAGGAGCCCATTCGGCGGCGTGCCGGGCTGCTAGCATCTTTTCGAATGCAGCGACATTTTGCCGCTGCGATTACCGGCTGAGGTGTGGGGTTGATGCGTTCTTTGAGCTGCCTGTTCTCGTTGCTGGTTCTCGCTGTGTCGTCCGCGGTCCATGCGCAAACGAAAGTGCCCTTCGCGCAGGCACAGGCGCGAGCGAAGGCGATCGTTCGCCGCATGACGCTCGACGAAAAGATTGACGAGGTGCACGGAATCCACACGCCGCAGTTCTACCGTTACATTCCGGGCATTCCCAAGCTGGGGATTCCGGCGATGCAGATCACGAATGGACCCGCGGGGGCGGGGCCGGGCGGCGCGGGACCGCAGCAGCGCGCCACGGCCTTGCCTGCGCCGATTGCGCTCGCCGCGAGCTGGGATCCGGCGCTGGCGCGGAAGTACGGCGTGCTCGCGGGAGAGGAGACGCGCTCGCTGGGCAACGATCTGCTGGAAGCGCCGGACGTGAACATCGCGCGCGTGCCGCAGAATGGGCGCGACTTTGAAAGCTTCGGCGAAGATCCGCTGCTCGACGGCCGCATGGCCGTGGGCGTGATTGACGGCATCCAGAGCACCGGCGTGATGGCGAATGTGAAGCATTTCGTCGCCAACAATCAGGAGACGGACCGCCGCTCGATCAACGAGATCATCGCCGAGCGGCCGCTGCGGGAGATTTACTTCCCGGCGTTCAGGGCTTCGGTCGAGCAGGGACATGTGGCGTCGGTGATGTGCGCGTATCCGCGGGTGAACGGCGCGTACAACTGCGAGAATCCGCTGCTGAACGACGTGCTGCGCCGGGACTGGAAGTTCGACGGATTCATCATTTCGGATTTCGGCGCGACCCACAGCACCGTGCCCAGCGCGCTGAACGGGCTCGACGTCGAGTATCCGACGGGAAAGTATTTCGGGGATGACCTGAAGCAGGCGATCGCGGACAAGAAGGTGCCTGAGTCCACGCTCGACGCGATGCTGATTCGGCGCTTCACCAAGATGATCGAGTATGGCTGGTTCGGTCCGCAGCGAAAGCCGGCGCCGATTCCGGTGCTCGAGCATGGCGCGATCGCGCGCTCGATTGCCGAGCAGGGCATGGTGCTGCTGAAGAATGAAAACGGCCTCCTGCCGCTGGACAATGCGAAAATTCACCGCCTCGCGCTCATCGGTCCGTATGCGCTGGGAGCGGCGACCGGCGGCGGCGGCAGCTCGCACGTGATTCCGACGTACACAATCGATCCGGTGGACGGCATCGGCGCGAGTTTGCTGGTGCAGATTCGTCCGCGGCTCAACGACGGCTGCGATCTTGCCGACGCCGTGAAGCTGGCGAAGGCCTCCGATGTTGCGATCGTGATGGTCGGCGACACGATACCGAGGGATCGGATCAGCCGATTGCGCTTTCGGCACACCAGAACGATCTGGTGGAGGCGGTCGCCGCGGCGAATCCGAAGACCGTTGTGGTGGTGAAGAGCGGATCGGCGGTGCTGCTGCCATGGATCGATAAAGTCGCGGCGGTGCTGGAGGCGTGGTATCCGGGGCAGGAAGATGGCAACGCGGTGGCTGACGTGCTGTTCGGGAAGGTGAATCCGTCGGGCAAGCTGCCGATCACGTTTCCGCGCAGCGAAGATCAGACGCTGGCCGCGGATCGCAGCGAGTATCCCGGCAACGGGACGGAGGTTCACTACAGCGAGGGGCTGAACGTCGGCTATCGCGGGTATCAAGGCCAGGAACGTGAAGCCGCTGTTTCCTTTCGGATTCGGGCTGTCGTATACGACGTTTGCTTTCTCCGACCTGACCGTGCAGCCGCGACCGCAGGGCGCAACGGTGAGCTTTCGCGTTACGAATACCGGCAGCCGCGCCGGAGCGGAGGTTGCGCAGCTCTATGTAACCTTCCCGCCGATCGCGGAAGGGAACGAGCCTCCGCATCAGCTGAAGGGTTTCGACAAAGTCGAGCTGCAACCGGGCCAGTCCAGGACGCTGCACCTGGAGTTAACGGCGCCGCAATTGTCCTATTGGTCCGAGTCGCACCATGCGTGGCACCTGGCGCATGGAGAATTCAGCGTGGCCGTGGGCGACTCGTCGGCAGATACTCCGCTGGCGGCGAAGCTCACGATCCGTTGACGTCGCTCCGCATCACAGTTCGCGCAGGTTCGCCATAACCAGCGAATGCCGCCGGCGCGCGACGCCGGCTATCGCGGCCAGAGCAGCGGAACCGCTACAATGCCGTGCATGATTGGACGCCCAGAGCCAAACGAAGCGGCGCCGTATTACTTCACGTACATCGATAAGGCACTCGGCGACGATGCCCTGAGCGCGATGGATGATCAGTTGATCGAAATGCTGCCGCTGCTGCTGTCCATTACCGAAGAGCAGTCGGTGCACCGGTATGCTCCCGACAAGTGGAGCGTGCGGCAGGTGCTGAACCACGTGTCGGATACGGAGCGCTCGTTCGCCTTCCGTGCGCTGTGGTTTGCGCGCGGCTTCGATACCCCGCTGCCCAGCTACGAACAGGAAATCGCGGCGGCCGGCGCGCAGGCGCACGCGGTGTCCTGGAAGGCGCACGTCGAGGAGTTCCGGCGGGTGCGGCTGGC
>DASSKX010000340.1:0-6194 GCA_035689925.1 Acidobacteriaceae bacterium | reverse complement strand
GACGATGTCGCGGTACCACTTGTGATCCGCCGGGATGATGTACCAGGGCGCCTGCTCGGTTGAGGTGTGGGTCAGTACCTCTTCGTAAATCTGCTGAAAACGGGGCCAGAGACGGCGGTCGGAGAAGTCCGACTCGTCGAGCTTCCAGTGCTTGTCGGGGTTGTCGAGGCGCGCCTGGAGACGGCTCTTTTGCTCGTCGGGGCTGACGTGCAGGAAGAATTTGCGGATGACGGTGCCGTTTTCCGTCCAGAGGCGCTCGACGTCGGCGATCTCTCTGAGGCGCGTGCGGATCAGTTCCTGCGAGTGGCCTTCGCGGGCGGCGGCGACGACGACATCCTCGTAATGGGAGCGGTTGAAGATGCCGAGTTGCCCTCGGGCCGGGAGCACGGCGTAAACGCGCCAGAGGTAGTCATGAGTCTTCTCTGTGGCGTTCGGCTCTTTGAAGGACGTGGCGCGGCAATGGAGCGGGTTGACTCCGGTGAAGACCTTGCGGATGGCGCCGTCCTTGCCGGCTGCGTCCATGCCCTGGAGGACGACGAGGAGCGCATGCTTCTCCTCGACGGCGAAGGTGGTGAGGAGATCGTCGATCTGGCGGACGTACTGCTTCAGGAGGCCTTTGGCTTTTTCCTTATCGGAGCAGACCGTGGTGTCGCCGGTGGGGAACTGGTCGAGGTGGATGGCAGCGCCAGGACGGACGAGGTATTTTTCCCACCCCTGCTTTTTGGCCATCAGCACCTCACGAGGATGAGATGCGCGGCACGAACACGTGCGGTTATTCGTCTTGTGAGAGCAGCTGCGAGAGGGTTTTCGGGTGCTTCTGGCCGCGCTTTTCTTCGCGCGCCGTGTCGGGGATAACGCGCTCCGGCTTGGGCTGGCCGACGCGCTCGCGGGCGTTCGCTTTGACGGCTTTCACGGCGGAGAAGGTCTTCTTTTTGGCGCGTTTCTTCGGCATGCGCGGGTCTTTTCGGGTATTCCGGCCCATTTGCCGGACCGGGTCCAAAGTATCACCGATGCGGTTCTCCGATATGAAATACTTGCTGGGGAGTGATTGGGCCATGGATGAACGCGACTTTTTCGACGAGAAGGCGGAACAACGCACGCATACGCTGACGTGCCCGCACTGTGGTCAACCGGGCGAGTACAAGCTTCGCTGGCTGGTGAGGACGCGGAAGGCATCGTTGCCGCGGCATGCCGACGAGCGGGATCGCGCGCGGTTTGCGAAGGCCCAGTCGTACATGGTGCGTCAGGATGACATGGTGGCGTGCTCGAACATCCGCTGCCGGAAGCGGTTCGAGGTGACGAGCCTGCAGTCGGTCGCGTTTTTGCAGTCGGCCTAAGGCAAGCGGTCAGCCGAACGGCGGTCAGCGACAGACCGGCCAGCGGTGAAGCGGTCACCGACTGATCGGGGCTGATCCTGTCTGACCGTGTCGCTTGTTGCAACCGCACCAGAGAGATTATGAGCCACGAAGGAATCCGTGTGGTCAGCGCCGACGAGGCGCAACGCGAACCTGCGCCGGCACTGCCGCGGAATGCAGTGACGCCGGTCAAGGTGCGTGTCCAGCAGACGAGCGGTCAGGGGCTGGAGATCGAGTGGCAGGATGGGCATCGCAGCCAGTGGACGTTTGCGTGGCTGCGGAATGCGTGTCCCTGCGCGACGTGCCATGAAGAGCGCGAGGCGGAGGGGCGCGAGCCGGGCGTCGCCAAGGCGCAGGCTCCGGGGCTGCTGCCGATGTACAAGGCACCGGCGCGGCCGGAGTCATCGCAGCCGGTGGGCAATTACGCGATCAGCTTCAAGTGGAACGATGGGCACGCCAGCGGGATCTATTCCTGGGATTATTTGCGGCGGCAGTGCCAGTGCGATGCGTGCAAAACAGAACGGGCGAAGGGCTGAGCGCACGCGTTCTTCACCACAGAGGACACGGAGAGCACAGAGACACTGTTCAGGACTCCGCGCCTGATTCCCTGCCCTTGCGCGCGTCGAGCGCGGCGGTGACCTTCGCATAAAAGCCAGACAGGTCCTCAGCGGGACCCATGGTGAGGCGGCGAAAAACTTTCAGCAGCGGATAGACATGCGAGCCGCCGATGTCGAGTGCGGGCATGGAAACCTCACGACCGGGATAAACGGCCATGATCCAGTCGCCGGGATAACGGCGGCGGAAGACTTCGCCGAAGTAGGCGCCCCAGAGGCGAGTTGCGCTCTCGAGATCGTTTTCCGGGACGGGCGTGCGCGCGGCCAGTACCGTCTCAAGGCGGCCGATGGACTCAGGCGAGTAGTCGAGCGTCATGCCGTGGTCGTCCGCGGCGATCTGAACGGCTTTCGTCGCGTGGGCGCGCATCATGGCTTCGAGCGAGTCGAAGTCTCCGCCGGAAACCTGAATCGGATCGAACATCTGCTGACAGACTACAGGAGCAGACGAGGTGCGATCGGCGGGACAGGATGCGCTCCGGGCATGTATCTTAAGAATTTGCCGACAAATTCTCGAGCAGCATGCAAGTCTGAGGCTTTGGTGCAGCCGTTGGAGGTCTCGTCTGTTGAAGGGTAAGGTGTTTTCCTGGTTGGCAGGGGCGGTGATGGCCGCCGGTTTGAGCCTGAGCGCAGTGGCGCAAAACACGGCGCAGATTACGCCACCGCCGAGTCCGCAACTGCCGGCGGCGGCGCCGCTGGCGGGCGTGAAATACGACTACCACTGGGAGATTTACGGCGGCCTGGCCTATTCGCACTTTGACGCCGGACCGAATCTGCTGCAGGGGGCAAACCTGGGAGGTTTCGACGCGCGGGCGATTCGCGAGTTCAGCCCTCGCTGGGGCGCGGGAGTAAACGTGCGCGGCTACTACGGAACGACCGGCGTGGTGCCCAACTGCGGCGACTGCACCGGGCAGGGAAAGAACGGCGGGCCGATTACGGGACCGTTTGTCAGCGAGCACATGTTTCTGGCCGGACCGGAGGTGCGCGCGCTGAGCAATGAGCACGCAGCCATGATGCTGCACGCCTTCGTTGGCGGAGCGTACGGAGATTTCCAGCGCGCGCTGGGCGGCGTGAATCCGAAGTCGCTGGGGTTGTTCTCGAATCAGATGGCGTTCGGCGGGGCGTTTGGCGGATCAATCGATCTGAACCGCTCGCCGCGGCTGGTGTTCCGGATCGCCCCGGACGCGACGCTGACGAATTTCGGCGGGGCTGGATTCAAGGAGCAGTTCGCGATTTCGGTGGGGCTGGTGTACCGGATGGGGCACAGGTTCGGGCAGCCGAAGTAAGCGCTCACAGAAAAGACAGCGGCAATCGGGATGCGGGAGAAGCGTGGCTTCTCCCGCATTTTGTTTTAGCTGCGGTTCAGCGAGGCCATGTCGATGACGAAGCGATATTTCACATCCGCTTTGACGACGCGCTCAAAGGCGTCGTTGATCTGCTGGATGGGGATGACTTCGACATCCGCCACGATGTTTTTCTCCGCACAGTAGTCGAGCATCTGCTGCGTCTCGGCCATGCCTCCGATGATGGAGCCGGAGAGGTTCCGCCGCTTGAAGATCAGGTTCCCCATGTTGATGACGGGCGGCTTGTCGGGAAGGCCGACCTGCGCGTACGTCGCGTCGCGTTTCAGGGCCTGGAGGTAGGGATTGATGTCGTGCGGCGCGGAGACGGTGTCGAGGATGAAGTCGAATGAGCCGAACTGCTTCTTCATGGCTGCGGCGTCTTTGGAGATGACGACTTCATCGGCGCCGAGGCGCTTCGCATCGGCAACCTTCGACTCCGACGTGGTGAACTGCACGACGTGAGCACCGAAGGAGTGGGCGAATTTGAGAGCCATGTGACCGAGGCCGCCGAGTCCGACGACCCCGACCTTCTTGTTGGGGCCGACCTTCCAGTGGCGCAGCGGAGAGTAGGTGGTGATGCCGGCGCAGAGGAGCGGGGCGACTCCGGCGGCGCTGAGTTTGGGCGAGATGGTGTGGACGAAATGGTCGTTGACAACGATGTTGTTCGAATAGCCGCCCTGGGTCAGGTCGCCATAGCGGTCCTGCATGCCATAGGTGAGGGTCGCGCCAATTTCGCAGTACTGCTCTTCTCCGGCCTTGCAACTGGCGCATTGGCGGCAGGAGTCGACGATGACGCCGACGCCGACCAGATCGCCGGGCTTGAAGCGGGAAACGGCTGAGCCGACCGCAGTAACGCGACCGATGATCTCGTGTCCGGGAACCATGGGGTAAACGGCGTTCTGCCACTCATTGCGAACGGAATGAATATCGGAATGGCAGACTCCGCAGAACTGGATATCGACATGAACGTCATGTTCTTTCAGATCGCGGCGGGAAAATTTAAACGGTGCAAGCGGCGTGGTGGCACTCTGTGCAGCCCACCCGTGGGACTGAGTCATTACAATCCTCCACAACAAATATGCAGCGGCGAATGGATTCGCGCGCCGGGCCGGATGGATGAATTCGTTCTGTAGTTATTTAACGCTTTGCTCGGAGAATTTGCTGGCGTGCGGTTGAGCGGCTAATGGTTGTATTTCGCGAGCCAGTCGTCGATCTCGCGGAAGAGGTCGAGGCGCTGCTCCCAGAGAACGGGGAAATGCGGCGAGCCGGGATAAGTGACGAGGCGCACGGCTTTGCCGCGCGCGGCGAGGATCTGAAAGTACTCGATGCCCTGGAAGGTGGGGACGCGGGGGTCGGCTTCGCCGTGGAGGATGAGCAACGGCGTTGTGACGTTCTTCGCGAAGTCGACAGCGGAGAATTTGCGGAAGGCGTCAGGGTCTTCGTCCGTCCAGCGGGCGTCGTAGTCGATCTGCTGGATGTCACTGGTCCAGAGGAAAGGAGACCAGTCGGTGATGCCGGCGCCCTCGATCGCGGCTTTGTAGCGGTGGGTCTGGGTGACGGTCCAGGAGGTCATGAATCCGCCGGCGCTCCAGCCAAAGATGGCGAGGCGATTGGGATCGGCCCAGCCCTGTGCGATGGCGAAATCGGTGGCGCTGTCCACGTCCTGATAGGCGCGGTCGCCGAAGTGCTGATAAATGGCGGCGGTGAACGCAGAGCCGTAACCGGTGGAGCCTCGGTATTCCGGCTGGAGGACGACATAGCCGAGGCCGGCAATCACCTGTGAGAGGGGATCGAAGCTGAGTTCGTCGTTGCCCTCGGGGCCGCCATGGGGGAGCACCAAAAAGGGATACTTCTTCCCTTCCGCATAGCCGGGGGGAAAGGTGGCAATGCCTTCGAGGGGGACGCCTTCTTTGCTCTTCCACTGGACGGTGCGTACGGTGCCGAGGTCGACGGAGGCGAGTTCCGCGTCGCCTTCATGCGTGATCCTGCGCAGGGTTTCGCCGTTGGGGACGGCCACGTTGCGGGCGTGGCTGGGGTCGGAGACGGTGAGCGCAGTTTGATCTGGGGTTCCGGTGTAGGTGGACGCGATGGGCAGGCCTGCAACGACGCCATCGGGCCACTGGTACGCCGTTTTGAGTGCGCCGTTCTCGAATTTGTCGATTTCGCTGCGAACACCGTGGTTCACCGCGACCCACATGTTGCCGCGAACATCTGCGGCAATGGAGACTGCAGTGCCGTTGAGCTGCGGCGTTGCGTCACTCGGTGCGCCTCCGGATGCGGGAACGGTGTAGACGTGCTCCGGGGTGAGGACGGGCGTGCTGGTGGAGAGGAATGCTAGCTTGCTGCCGGCTTCGGCCCAGGCGATGCCGGAAACGGTGTTGGATATTTTGGCGACGTGACGTACGGCGGATTCGGAGCAGACGTCGATGTCGGTGGCGACATTGTGGTGGCCGATGCGCGGCAGATCAGAGAGTGCGGCGATGGAGTGGCCGTCGGCGCTCCAGGCAAGCGCGCCCTCACCGCCGCCGAGAACGCTGGCGGAGACGTACCTGAGGCTGGGACACCACCAGGAGCCGCCTGTGCCGTCCGCGTGGACGACGTAGATGCTCGACTCGCCGGGCTCGTGCACGTGGCGGACGCCGGCGAGCGGATCGGGCGGGCGTGGATCGGCAACGATGGCGAAGCGATCTCCCTCGGGGCTGGGCAGGGCGGAGTCGATGCCGCGCGGCAGCAGGACCACCGTCGTCGGCACGGGAGCGGCTTTGCCGTCCTTCAGCGGGAAGATAGCGAATTGCGAAAGATGATTGAGTTCCCATGCGCCGTAGAGGCTGTTGGCGTCGCGGGTGTAGCCCATCGGTTTGAAGCCTTCGGGCAGATCGAGTTTG
>DASSKX010000339.1:0-3874 GCA_035689925.1 Acidobacteriaceae bacterium | reverse complement strand
GCGATCCAGGTGCGCGGCTATGCGTGGATCGATGAGGGCGTGGAGCCGATCCTCGACAACATCCAGAAGAAGGGGAACGTCAACACGATCTGGGCGTACACGTTCGGCTACGGCGAGACGCGGCTCCAGAAGAATGGGCCGATACCGCTGCCGGATCATGGGAAGTCGGGCGATACGGTGACGGGCGGCGCGTTTTATGCATACGACCCGAAGTACTTCCACAACACGATCCTCAAAGATTTTCGCTGCCCGGATTACGGCGACTTCAATGTGATCGAGCAGGTCGCGCCGAAGGCGAGGGCGCGGGGGATGAGCTTCTTCGCGTGGGACCTGAACAATGCGGGGGCGATTCTGAACCGCGTGATTCCGAATTATGCGGAGGTCGCGGAAGTCGATGTGTACGGGCGCCGGACGATCGCTCCGTGCTTCAACCATCCGGATTACCAGGCGTTTCTTAGCGGCAAGGTGGAGAGCGTGCTGCTGGGATATGGGAGCGAGGTGGACGGCATCGCGTGGGGATCGGAGCGGATGGGGCCGCTCGACAACATCGTGCAGGGGCTGCGCACGCCGGCGTGCTTCTGCCAGTTCTGCCAGCAGAAGGCGCGCGAGCAGGGCGTCTCCGTATCGCGGGCGCAGGCGGGCTATCGCGCGCTGGTGGAGTTGTTCCAGGCGGCGCACGACAATCAGCGGCCCGATGACGGCTACTTCGTTTCGTTCTGGCGGCTGCTGTTGCGGTATCCGGAGATTCTGAGCTGGGAGACGCTGTGGACGGACAGCTTCCAGTCGGTGCAGGAGCAGTTGTATGGGATGGCGAAGGCGATTGCGCCGGAGAAGCCGTTCGGCCTTCACATCATGCAGTCGATGACGTTCAACCCGTTCTATCGCGCCGAGGAGGATTACACGCGGCGGCGGAATGCGGCGGATTTTCTGAAGCTCGCGACGTATAACAACGCGGGCGGGCCGCGGCTGGCGGTGTACATGGAGGAGCTGTGCAACTCGGTCTTTCATGACATGACGCCGCAGGAGTTCGCGCCGTGGTTTTGCAAAGTGATGGGCTACGATGCGGGTCCATATGAGCAGCTGCGCGCGTCGGGGCTGCCGCCGTCGTATGTGGCGGAGGAGACACGGCGCGCGGTGGAGCAGGTGGCGGGCGAGGTGCAGATCTATCCGGGGATCGACATCAACGTGCCGGTGCTGAATCGGGATGCGCATCCGGGGGACAAGAAGACGAGTCCGGATGATGTGCGGCAGGCGATTCACGCCGCGTTTGGCGCCGGTGCGCATGGCGTGGTGTTGTCGCGGGAGTATGTGGAGATGTGGCTGGCGAATCTGACCGCCGCTGGCGACACGCTGCGGGAGGTATTCGCGGCGAAGGGGTGAGTTTCCGGCGCATAGATTGCGGAGCCGTTATTGGCTGCGGCCGAGCAAATCCGCATCCATCCGAGGGTGTGTGTCTCGTTTCCAGGGGAATGTCGTTGTTCTCCGGAGGTCTTTGCGCAAGTGTCCACTCTTACCGACGTGGCCGCGTACAATTCGTCCGTTCAGCCGAAGACACCACTGCGGTTACTCGTCGTGAAGGAGCGGAACCATGGAAAAAGATCTGCAGAGGCGCATCGCGTCGGGAGTGAACGGTCTCGACGACATTCTTTCCGGAGGCTTTCCCGCCGGCCAGATGTACCTGATCGAAGGAGACCCCGGCACGGGGAAGACGACGCTGGCGATGCAGTTCATCCTGGCAGGCGTGGGGCAGGGCGGCAAGAGCATCTACATCACGCTTTCGGAGTCGCACGACGAGTTGGAAAACTCCGCGCGTTCGCATGGCTGGAATCCAGCCGATCTTCCCATCGCTGAATTCGTGCCCGCCGAGGCCAGCCTGCATCCTGAAGAGCAGTACACGATTTTCCGGCCAAGCGATGTCGAGCTTTCCGACACGATCCGGAAGCTCACGGAGCTGATCGACGGAGTGAAACCGGATCGGGTCGTCATCGATTCCCTTTCCGAGCTGAGATTGCTGGCTGCCGATCCGATGCGTTACCGGCGGCAGCTGCTGGCGCTGAAGCACTTCTTCGCGGGCCGCGACTGCACCGTTCTTCTCCTCGACGACCGCACCGCAGAGGGCAGCGACACACAGCTGCAGAGCATCGCGCACGGGGTCATCCGTCTGGAAAAGTTGCATCGCTCCTACGGGGTGACGCGACGGCAGCTTGAGGTGGTCAAGCTGCGCGGCAGCGCATTTCGTGAGGGATTCCACGACTACAACATCCTGCGCGGGGGGCTCTGCGTGTATCCGCGCCTGGTGGCGCAGGAACATCTGGACGAGTTCGCGGGAGAACGGATCAGCAGCAATCTGCCGGGCCTCGACCAGATGTTTGGAGGAGGGATCAATCGCGGCTCGTCCTCTCTGCTGATTGGTCCCTCGGGTTGCGGAAAATCGACGCTGGCGATGGTGTATGCCCTTGCCGCGGCGCAGCGAGGCGAGAGGACGATTGTCTACGTATTCGATGAAGTGCTGCGCACCGCTCAGGATCGCCTGGAGAGCATCGGGATGCCGGTGCGGGCGGAAATCGCGAAGGGAACGCTGCGCATGATTCAGGTGGATCCCGCTACGCTTTCACCCGGCGAATTCGCCGCGCAAATTCGCGCTGATGTCGAGGCCAACGATACCCGCGTGGTGGTGATCGACAGCCTGAACGGTTATCTCACATCGATGCCGGGGGAAAGGGATCTCAGCGTTCACGTGCATGAACTCGTTGCCTATTTGAATCAGAAGGGCATCGCCACCTTCCTCGTCTACACGCAGCATGGGCTGGTGGGGCAGATGCAGACCGAGGTGGATATCAGCTATCTGTCTGACACGGTGATTCTGCTCCGGTATTTCGAGGCAACCGGATCGTTGCGCAAGCTGGTTTCGGTGGTGAAGCAGCGCGTGGGACAGCACGAGGACACTCTGCGCGAACTGAAGATCACCCCAAAAGGCGTCCAGATCGGTGAGCCGCTGACCAGTTTTCGCGGCGTCATGACCGGTGTTCCGGAGCTGGAGCTGCCGGCACACATGCAGGATTGAGCCCACGGACGAACCGACGGGCCTGGCGGCAGGTGTCGTGACGGGAGTGCAGTTGTGCCGTGCTATTCCCTTTGTTAGTTTTGCGAAGAATGCCGCCGCCTGTGCCCGAACAACTCAGCAGGACGATTGAGACCCTTCGACCCGTCCACCGTAACCGAATCGATGATGGAAGAGATTCACGCGCTGAACCGCGAACTGATCGCTGCCGGTGCGAGGAAGTTCGCCTGCGGCGTTTCCCCCGCCGCTCAGGCGAAGACGCTGCGGAGACAGGCGGATGGCAGGTGCGGGAGCTTCTTTTCTATCCGGCTCCGGAATAAGAGGCCGGCAGGAGGAAGTCAACAACCTGACTGACCATTGCCGCGCCGGAGCCGACTGCGCGGAACGGCACGATGTCCGCTTTTGGACTGTGCCGTTCGATTGTGAACGCCGGAAGCTGGTGATGGCGGTGGACGGCAGCCGTCGCTGATCGCGCTCGATCCGGCGGAAAGCCGCGGGGATCAGCGCTTTCCGGAGCGAATCGATGACTGCCGGCCGGTGGCCTCCACGGGGCCAAATACGGTGCTGCGTTGGCCGACAACGTGCAGTGCTTTGGCGCACGGGAGGACCCGCATGTCCCAGCGCGCATTCCTGCTGCTTCCGCTTGTCTGCTTCGTTGCCAGCGCGGCCAGGGCGGCCGTCGATCCGATGGTGGGCGACTGGAAGCTCAACTCCGAAAAGAGCAGGCTGTTTGACGAAATGAAGGTGACGAGCGTCGCCGCGAATCAATATGCATTCGACTTCGGCGCTGGACGCCCGGAGACGATTGTTGTG
>DASSKX010000338.1:0-6297 GCA_035689925.1 Acidobacteriaceae bacterium | reverse complement strand
TCACCGTGCGTCTCCCAGCCTCGTCACAATTTTCTCAACGTCATACACACAACCGCCCCAGATTCCGCCGCTCGCCTCTGCGAGTGCCGCCCACAGCCGCGTATCCTCCGGCAAATCCGGATGCGGCCGCAGATCCGCGCGCCGCGTCCGCCACCAGCAATCCCACCTCCCAGTGCCCGGTGTGGAAGCCCAGCGCGATCGGCTTCCCATCCTCGGCCCGCAGCCCGCCGTGCGTGCTCAGGATCAGCACCTCCGGCCCGCCCAGCCGCTGCGGCTCCCAGCCCATGCCGACATTCATGCTCAGCCCGAACAGATTCCCCGAGGGCTGGGTCAATAACATCTCAGGCGTCAGCGGCAGCAATCCCTGCGGCCCCGGCGCATGGGTCGCTACGCTGCCCAGATCCAGTCCCGTCGATTCCAGGACATCCGCC
Organism: Acidobacteriaceae bacterium; assembly: GCA_035689925.1. Lineage (GTDB taxonomy): Bacteria > Acidobacteriota > Terriglobia > Terriglobales > Acidobacteriaceae > Palsa-343. Next base: position 5,866 of record DASSKX010000338.1, on the reverse strand, counting down.
GCTCCAATTTCCTTTGCCATCTCTTCAATTGTGAATCACTCGGCGAGATTTCGCTGCCCCGCCGCGCCTCGCCTACACGACGCGCTGCGGCACCGGCCTCATCCCCAGCAGGACCAGCCCCGAAAACACAACGCAAACCGACATCAGCAGGAACCCAGCCTGCGAACTGCCGGTGTAGGCCTGCAGCACACCTACGAGCCATGTTCCGAAAAAACCGCCCAGCGCGCCGCAGCAATTGATCAGCGCAATCGTCACGCCCGCCACGTTGCGCGGCAGCAGTTCCGGCACCATGGCGAAGAACGGCCCATAGGGCGCATACATGCAGCTTCCCGCGATGATCAGACACGCATACGCCAGCCAAAATGAATGCTCCACGCTGAAGTACGATCCCGCCAGCGCCAACCCGGCGATCACCAGAAAGGGCCAGACGAATTCCTTCCGCCGCGCGCTCCGGTCAGAAAAATGCGAAACAGCCAGCATCAGCAGCACGGCAGCCAGATACGGAGCGGTGGAAAGCAGTCCCGTCCGCCCCATCGCCGCGCCCGTCCCGTTACGAATCACCACGGGCAGCCACAGCACAAAGCCATAAATCCCAAGGCTCCAGAAGAAGTAATTGATGCAGAGGCGCACGACGTTCCTCTGACGGAAAGCGACGGTGAGCCCGCTAATCTGCGGAACCAGCGTCTGCTCGCGCTCTAATTCCATCTCCAGCGCTGCGCATCCCGCCGCGCCGATCCACGGCGCTTCCCGCGGATAATCCCGGACGAGCGCCAGCCACGCAAAACCCCACACTACTGACACCAGCCCTTCAATGATGAAGGCCTTCTGCCAGCCGATCGCAGCAATCAGAAACCCTGTCAACGCCGACATCCAGAGCACCGTCAGCGGATTGCCGAGGATCATCAGCGCATTGGCGCGCGAGCGCTCCGCGCGCGTGAACCAGCGCGTCAGTACAATCAGCATCGCCGGAAAGACGAAGCTCTCGGCGACCCCCAGCAGCACGCGATCCAGCACCAGCAGCCAGTAGATCCGGATCACGCCCGTCAGCGCCGCAAACGCACCCCATGCCACCAGCGCCCAAAACACCATCCACCGGGCGCTGGTCCGCTGCAGCAGAATGATGGCCGGGATCTGCGGCAGAAAATACCCGAGAAAAAACAGCGACGCCAGCAGCGACGATTGATAGCCGGTGATGTGCAGCGTCTGCGCCAAGCCTGCCGCCGCGCCAAAGCCATAGTTCGCCCGATCCAGGTAGGCGAGGCTGTAGGTGATGAATGCCGCCGGCAGCAGGCGACTCCAGCGCTTGTTCAAATCGGCTTCGGCTTCAGGCATGGTCCTCGCGCCGAACCAGTAGACCACATCGCAAGCGAAGCAAAGAGTCGCGGCCGCCTCCTCTCCGCTGCGACTTGGCGCTTGCACCCCAATGCATCGAAGCCGCCACCCTATCCGCTATCTGCTATCCGCCGGCCCTATCCCTACCCCCTACACCCTATCCCCTGCCGTTCCCGTCAACCCTTACTTTCGTGTCCCGCCTCATTCCCGGCGACTTCCACGCCAACAAACCTGATACTCGAGTTTCTCCAGCTTGGTATCCTGAAAATAGAGGGGTAAATCCAAGCAAAAGGCCGTTCGCCACGCGAACGGCCTTTTCCATTTCAGGAGCACATCCATGGCTGCCGAATGCGCCTTCCTCCTGCCCAGCGGCAAAAAGTGCCGCTGCATGGCCACCCGCAACCACAAATTCTGCCGCCACCACGGAGGTCCGTCCCGGCCGAAAGCTCTGCCCACCGGAGACCGCCCGTGGTCCCGCCTCGCCTGCTGGCGCGACCTCGGCCGCTCCCTTCCCGAGTACCCAAAACAGGAAATCCCCGGCGAACTGCTCCAGATCCTCTACTCACTGCTCCAGGACAGCATCTCCGATCGCACGGCCGGCCGTGTCCTCCGCGGCCTGCTCCAGCGTTACGGCTCGGTGCCCCTCATCTCCGAATACGAGGCGAACCGCGCCCCCACGAATCCGTCGGTCGGTCTCGACAATGCAGACCTCAACCGTCTCCTCGCCCAACTCCTCCCGGCCAAATGACACCGAAGACGACCGCAAATGATCACCTCGCGACCGCGAACCCGTCACAGAGGACCGTGAACTCATCAGACACAGCCCTCTCCGATCTGCACGCGAATCAATCAACTTGCCTCGACGCGGCCGTCCACTGATCACAGACAGCTACGTCGCTGATCACAACACAACCCTCTCCCACCTGATACACAGCAAAAAGGGTTAGCCGCCGCCGCGAAAATACGGCTACAGCTAACCCGGTTCTTTTCAATCAACGTTCCTCGGCACGAAGCCGGGGGGAGGGGGGTACCCCTGGGCAGCTTCTTTCGCCGCCTTGGTCACCGCCGTGGCAATGGCTCCCACGGCCGCCAGCATGACCAGCGCAGACAGGCGTGCCTTCCGCCGCTCGCTGCTGCGCTTTTCATACAGCCCGTCCTCCGGGTACTCCTCCTTTTGCGCCGCCGCGCCGTCGGACGCGTTCTGCGTCTGACCCATGCGGATCAATTCGGCCAGATGGAGCGCGCGCCGGCCAGTCTCCTGCTCGATCTGCGTGCGGCAGCTGAAGCCGTCCGCCACGATAAGCGTCTCCGGCCCCGCCTGCCGGACGGCGGGCAGCAGCACGCGCTCGCCAATGTCGACCGAGATGTCGTACTTGTCCGCCTCGAACCCGAAGGAGCCCGCCATGCCGCAGCACCCCGACGTGAGGATGTTCGCATCGAGCCCCATCTTCTCGAGCAGCTTCTTCTCGTCGTCGAACTTGAGGACCGATTTGTGATGACAGTGACCCTGGACCACCGCCTTGCGGGCGATGCGCGGCTGCTGGAAGTCCGGAGCCTTCTTCTCCAGGAACTCGCTCAGCACAAACGTCTGCTCCCGCAGCTTGTTCGCCAGCTTGTTCTCGGGGAAGAGCCCGCGCAGTTCGTCGCGAAAGACCGTTGCGCAACTCGGTTCGAGCACCACCATCGGCACGCCGGCCTCGATGTCTCTCCGCAGTGTCTTCAGAATCGTCTGCAGATACTGCTTCGCCATATCGAGGAAGCCATAGTCGTACAGCGGGCGCCCGCAGCAGAGGTGTTTCATCGGCACCTTCACCTCAAAGCCGGCGCTTTCCAGCACCTCGGTTGCGGACTGCGCCGTCTCCGGGAAGAAGTAGTTGTTGAACGTGTCCGGCCACAGGATCACCTTTCCCTTCGGCGCGCGCTTGTTCCGGGGGTGATCCGCAAACCAGCTCCGGAAGGTGGTTGGCGCGAACTCCGGAATGCTGCGCTCCTGCGGCATGCCGGCCGCCACCTTCGCCAAAGCATTCAGTCCCGGTGTCTGGGTCACCAGGTTCACGATCCCTGGCCACATGGATGCCAGGCGCGCCCACTTGTCGATCCAGCCGAAGGCATACGCGTACCGCGGGCGCATCCGGCCTTCCCAGTAATGCGACAGGAACTCCGCCTTGTACGTCGCAATGTCCACGTTCACCGGGCAATCGCCTTTACAGCCCTTGCACGAGAGGCAGAGATCGAGCGCCTCCTTCACGTTCTCATCATGCCAGCCGTCTTCAATCACGCCGCCGTGCATCATCTCGAAGAGCATGTGAGCGCGCCCACGCGTGGTGTGCTCCTCTTCGTGCGTAACCATGAAGCTGGGACACATGGTGTCGTCATCCGCCGTGTGCCCGTCTTTTCTGCGGCATTTTCCGATGCCGACGCAGCGCATGGTCGCGTGCGCAAAGCTGCCGTGGTCGTCGGGAAACTGGAAGTGGGTCTTCGGCTGCCACGGATGGTAGTCGGCCCCGAGCCGCAGATCCTCATCGATGCGGTTCGCGTCGATCACCTTGCCCGGATTCATCTTCCAGTCGGGATCCCAGATGGTCTTGAATTCACGGAAGGCCTGCATGATCTCCCGGCCGTACAGCTTCTCCAGATACTCGCCGCGTGCCTGGCCGTCGCCGTGCTCCCCGCTCCAGCTGCCCTCGTATTTCTTGCACAGGTCCGTCGCCTCGTCCATGAAAGAGCGGTATTTGCGGATGCCCGGCTCCGTGACCAGGTCGAAATCCACGCGGCAGTGCACGCACGCCTGCCCGAAGTGGCCGTACAGCGCTGGGTTATAGCTGTACTTGTCGTAGAGGGCGCGCAGTTCGCGCAGGTACTTGCCCAGGTATTCCGGAGCAACCGCCGAATCCTCCCAGCCAGGCCACGTGTCGGGCTCGCCTGGGACGAAGGCCGTGGCTCCCAGGCCGGACTCGCGCAGCTTCCACATGTGCTCCATGTCTTCCTTGTTCGTCAGCAGCCGGAAGTGCACTCGGGGATGCCGCTTGCCGAGCGTCTCCATCGCACGCTGCGCCTGGTCGACGGCGTCCTGCTTGCGGTCCGCGCCGAATTCCACCAGCAGCCACCCGCCGCCCTCCGGCAGCAGGTTCAGGAATTTCACTCCCGGCCCGTGCTTCTTCAGCACGTTGTCGCGCAGCCGGTCGTCGATACCCTCCAGAGCCACCGGATCGTAGCTGTCGATCTCGCACACGTCGTCGGCCGCCTGGAAGATGTCCGGATAGCCCATCATCAGGATCGCGCGCTCATTCTTTGCATCGATCAGGCGGACCTTGGCTTCGAGCACAGTCACGAGCGTGCCTTCGCTGCCGACCAGCGCGCTGGCGATGTTGAATCGTCCGTCTTTGTCCGGCAGCAGATCGGGCAGGTTATAGCCGGACACGCGCCGTGGAATGGGCGGGAATCTGCGCCTGATTTCCTCTGCGTAGCGGTCGCGCAGCCGCGCAATGCCTGCGTAGATCTCGCCGATGCGCCCGCCCTGCGCAATCTTCCGCCGCAGTTCCGGCTCTGTCATCCAGCCAACGCTCATGCGCGTTCCGTCGTAGAGAAGGATGTCGAGTTCCTCGACGTTCTCCTCCACCTTGCCGGCCATCTGCGCGTGTGCGCCGCAGGAATTGTTCCCGATCATGCCTCCGAAGCAGCAGTGATTGTGGGTGGCTGGATCGGGTCCCCAGTTCAGCAGATTCCCGGTCAGCTGCAGAGCGCGATTGCGCAGTTCGTCGCAGACGGTGCCCGGCAGCACACGCGCAAAACGCCCCTTCGCGTTCACCTCCAGGACGCCGTGCATGTACTTCGACCAGTCGATGATCACAGCAACATTGCACGTTTGTCCCGCGAGGCTTGTGCCTCCAGCGCGCGAGGTGATCGGCGCGCCGAACTTGCGGCACAGCTCAATGGTATGGATCACGTCGCGCTTCGAACGGGGGATCACGACCCCGATCGGTACCTGCCGGTAATTCGAGGCGTCGGTCGCGTACAGAGCCTTCGCGCCGGCGTCGAACCGCACCTCGCCTTCAATCTCCTTCTCGAGCGCCCGGCGAAGATCCTCCGCATCAACGCTTCCCGCGCCGCTCCGGACGGCAAACGGCCTGGTCAGGGTTTCCGGGGCAATCAGCGGACTCGCAGACATATCTCCTCCTTGGCTCTGAGTTGAAAAGGATCGCGGCGCGGCACCAGCCTCGTCCGCACCTGTGTTGTTGCTATGGCAAGGTCCCGGTGATTCGAGAGATGAGCGGAGCGGGGGCGGTTCTTACGCGGCAAACTTCTCAGCATCTGCGGTCCGCAGTACCAGCCCGTTGCCGGGGCGCGAAGTGTCCGGGCGCAAGTTTCCATTCACCAGTTGCGGCAAGCCGTCGAAGAACATCCGCTCAATCCGCACGTGGTCGTAGAAGTACTCCATTTCCGTGAACGGAATCGCCGCGCACGCCGCGTGCGCATGCAGGGCCGGAGCGGTATGCGATGAGAGCGGCAGGTTGTGCGCCTCACACAGCGCGGC
>DASSKX010000337.1:0-2156 GCA_035689925.1 Acidobacteriaceae bacterium | reverse complement strand
GAGCAGGATGGCGACGGGCAGAATCATCAACGGCTCGATGATCATGTAGACCTGGGACGGAATTTTGCCGTACCAGACGAACCAGGGGATCGCCACAGGAATGATGAGCAGGGCCTGGTAGAGTCGCCAAAGCCGGCCTAGACGATGTCCTCCAAATGCGAAGGTGAAGCGGGTCTGGGTGATGACCATCGCGTAGATGAACGGATCGGCCACGAGCATGTTGAAGGCGAGGGGAATAAAGCCCGACTGCTGGAGGTAGTAAAGAACGTCGGCTGCACCGACGAGGAGGAAGTAGAGGCCGAGCCAGAAGTATTCGGTGTGGCCGCGCTGGCGGGAGTAGAGCGCGAAAAGGGCGAGGCCGGCGAAGGCAATGAGGGCGTTGATGACGAGCGCGGGAATCGCATAGGCCGTGCGGTCATGAAGCATGGATTGGCGCTGGGCTTCAATGGCGTCGGGCGTGCCGATAGAGACGGACATGAACTGCGGGAACCGCCATGCGGCGTATCCGGTGGGAATGCGCGTGCGCAGCGCGAGGACGATGTCGCTGGGGCCTTCGGGAATGACATACACGCGCTCAGCGGGGCGGTTTACGCCGAAGCTGGAAAGGATCTCGGGACCCGGAACGGGTGATCCGTTGAGGTAAAGGGAGTAGGTGCCGATGCCGCCCTGGATGAGAAGCGAGAGGTCCGGGTGGTTTTCACTGAGCTTGATGTGACGGCGATACCAGCGCTCGCCGGGTTGCGCTGCACCCAGGTCGTCCAGGCGGACGGGCTGCCATTGTGAGTCGTCGAGGGAGGGGTTGGACCAGATGGGGTTGTCGCCTTCGTGGGCGAGCCAGTCGCTGTCGATGTCGGTGATCCAGTCCTGGGCGTGGGGGCGGTCGATGAGGTTCGGGTCGTGGGCTCCCAGCGCGGGTTCCTGTGCGCTGAGCCGGAACGAGAGGCAGAGCGGCAGCAACAGGATCAGGAGAGGAAGTCTTTTCATCAGGGGCGCCGAGAACATGGTACTTGGTTCAAGGGCAGTTCGTAGTGCGGAGTTCTCAGTCGGAGACCCACCCTAGCGACAAAAACAAGAGCGTCGCGAGGGTGGGGCACCCGTACTTAAGTGGCAGTCAGGCTGGGAGAGTTAGCTGGGCTGGGACTCGTCGGTGGAGCCGGAGAGGTCGGCGTCTTCGCCTTCGATGGAGATGCGGAGAGAGCGGAGGAAGTTCACGTCGTTTTTGGTGAACTTGGTGCCGTCTTCAGCGGATTCGGCGGGCTCGGCGTTCTCGCCTTCTTTGACTTCGTTGAGGCCGATGGTGGCCTCGAGCATGAGGAGGACGTCGAATCCGTGCTTGCGGATGTCCTGGACAACTCCGGCGATCTGTTCGCTTTCGATGACGGACTCATGGATGGCTTCACCGAGTTGTTGGATCAATTCGCGCAGGCGAGATGTCACGATTTCCTCCGAGAGCTACCAGCGTGGGGAATGCGCAAGGCGGCGAGCAATTTAACTACATTACTTTGCGAGCGGCACTCCGGCAACTGGCATCTTGCGTTGGATGCAAGGAGGCGGGGAGATGTCCGCCGCTGCTACCATCATATCGAAGTGAGACCTCAGACGATTGGACGGGTGCTTGGGATCGGCGTGCGGGTAGCAGGCCGCATGGCGGGACAGGCCATCATGGGCGAGAGCGCGCAGCAGGGCACGACCGCGAATGTGCAGCAGAGCGCCGCGCCCGGTGCGCAGGGCCGGGGAAGGGCCGCAGGACAGGCGACGCGGAATGTGGGCCGCGGCGTATCAGGATTCTTTCATCCGTTCAAAAGAGTGGGTGGCAAGATCTTGCTCGAAGTGGTGAGCGTGTTCTTTCTGCTGCCGGTTTTGGTGTTTATGCCGGTGCTGTGGAGGACGCGGGATAGCTGGCAGCATGGGCCGGACCATCGGACGTTTGTGGCGTCGGCGGTGGTGATTGCGGTGTTTCTGTATCTCGGGGTGAGTTCGTTCTGGCGGGCGCGGAATCGGGAGTAGCGGCCGTCTGAAGATCCATCCAAGCGTTCAAACGAGTGACATGTTGACGAGCTCGCGCTGCCCCTACGGGGCAGCTCAGGGGGTCTTTGGTATTCTGCACCCCGGGTTTCACCCGGGGCTATTTTCGTGCGGTCCCTCCGGGACCTGCT
>DASSKX010000336.1:0-6991 GCA_035689925.1 Acidobacteriaceae bacterium | reverse complement strand
GTCTGCATCCATCCGGCGAAGCTCTGCGGAATGGGAGCGCTGTCTTTCTGTTGATCGGCGGGCGCAGCGAGGGCCACCGATGCAACAAGAAAGGCGGCGCAGGCGAGGATCCGGGACATCACGGCTCTATCGATACTACTTAGACAGACACCGGCATGGAAGGGTAGGTTTCGCGGGATTGAAACGGCACGGGATAGGCGGGCCGGCGCGAGCATCGCATCTGCGCGAACGGCTAGTTGCCCGCGCGTGCGACGCGGACTCCGTTCATGCTGTCGACGTAGTGTGCGACTCCACGGTAGAGCGATTCGGCAATCCGCTGGCGATAGCGCGACTCGCGCAGCTCGTGTGCGTCGTCCGGATTGGTCAGGAACGAAATCTCCGCCAGGATCGAGGGCATATTGGCGCCAATCAGCACCACAAACGGAGCCTTCTTCACGCCACGGTCGCGCAGCCCGGGATTGCCTGTCTCAAGGCCTGAGTAGAGGCTCTGGTCGACATCGGCGGCAAACTCGCGCGACTCATTCACCTTGTCCTGCAGCGCGATCTTCTTCACGAGGTCGGAAAGCTGATGGATCGATTCGTCGGACGACGCGTTCTCGCGCGCCGCGACTTCCAGGGCGTCGGCTGAACTGGTGAAGTTCAGGTAATAGACCTCGACGCCGCGCGCGGTGGTGTCCGGGCTCGAGTTCGCGTGAATCGAGATGAACAGGTCGGCCTGCGCCTGATTGGCCATCGCCGTCCGTGTCTCCAGCGGAACAAAGGTGTCGTCGCTGCGGGTGTAGGTGACTTCCGCTCCCAGCCGCTGCCGCAGCAGTTTGCCCAGACGCAGCGCCACATCGAGGACTACATCTTTCTCTTCGAGGCCGCCTGGTCCGAGGGTGCCGGAGTCGTGTCCGCCATGACCGGCATCGATGACGATGCGATTGATCTTCAATCCGAGGGCACGCATCATCGTGCTCGGCGCGCGTCCGGGCTCAGGCGCAGCAACGCCTGGAACTCCGGCGGCCGCCGGAGGCACATCGTCCTCCGCGCGCGTGGTTTTGGAGGTAGTCGTCTTCATCGGGACCGCCGCACTCGGCCGCGGCCATATCGCTGGCGCGTTCGCTGTCCTGGTTGCGGAGACCGAGGCGACGACTGGCGCAGTCGTCGGATGACGCGTCGCCTTCACTGCTTCGGGCGTCTTGCTCAGCTTCGCCACATCCGACAGCGCTGTGGGCGAGTCCACGCGGCCGTCTGCATCCGGAAAAATTCCGGCGCGGATGGTTCCCGTGGAGGAGGGCTGCGGCGCGGGCTGGCTGAAGGTCGGCTTCTGCACCGTCGGCTGCGCGTTCACCGGACCCATGCCAATGCCGGCGGCAATCGCCGGCTTCAAAGAATTTGTTCGCGTCTGTTCGACCGGCGCTCCGCCACGATGTCCATGCACGTCGACAATGAGACGCGAGGGGTTCGCGAGGAAAAACGCTGAGTAGTCGCTGAGGCTGTTCACGTCGAGCACGACACGGACGCGATCACCGGCGAACTGGAGCACGCGAATCCGGGTGAGAAAATCATCGCCGGTCACTTCGACCGAACGCCCCACCAGTTCCGGCGAGAGCTTCGCGCCATACAGATCGAAGTAAATGCGGTCGGGGTTGGGAACTCGCGCCGCCGTGTAGCGCACCTGCTGCTGCAGGTCGATGGCGACGCGCGTGTAGACGGGCGTCGACCAGTGCCGGATGCCGGTGATCAGGGGAAGGCCCATGCGCGTGGCAGGCGGATGGAAATTCGCTGTCTCAACCTCATTCCGAGTTGGGGTCGCCGTTGCGTGGAACCCTTGACCTGGGCTGAGCATTGTCGTGCTCGGCACGCGCTCGTTCGCGCTCGTCGTGCTGGACGTCCCGCTGACCACAGAATTAGCGGGTTGCGAATTCCACGCCCGCGCAGCCGCCTCGCGCGCCTGCTGCGCCTCCAGTTCGTTTTCCGTGCGTACCGGGGAGGTCTGCCTTGCGGGAGCAACAGCCTCCGCAGTCGTGCTCAGAGTCCGGTGATGCTTCGCTGCCCACTCCTCACGCTGGATAGCCTTGAGCTGTTTCCTGGCCTCGACGGCAAGGGGATGCTCCGGATACTGGCGCAGGAACGCGTCGTAGATCTTCTTTGCCTGTTTCAGATCGTCGAGGTCGCGCTGGTAAATTTCGGCTTCCGTGATCAGGGCGCTGAAGCGGAAGTGGCTGTAGGGGTACTCATGGCGCAGGAATTCATACTGGCCGATCGCGTCGTAGAGTGCCTTCTGATCGTGAAAAACACGGCCCTCCTCGGCCAGCAGATCGGCGACGGCTGCGATGGAATCATCGGCTCGCGGTGAGGAAGGATTGTTGTGATAGATCGCACGATAGGCGTCGAGGACGCGTTCGTAATCCAGGTGAATACGGTCCCGCTCCGGCCGGCCTTCGAGCGCCTCCCGCAGCCGCTCGGCGTGGGCGAAGCTCGACTGCGGCGATCCATACTGGGTGCGCGCGGCGGCCAGGGCGGGCAGAGGCAGAGCCATACAGGCGACGAAGATTCCCCACGCCGTACTGCGGAGCAAGGGTCTCAAACGGGCCCTCGGCTTTTTCGGGATTGGGGCAGCTTGCCGCATGCGTCTCGCCGGTTCAGGAAGTCCGTCCGTGCATACCGTTCGCGTTCAGATGCTTGCCGCCCAGGACACTCCCGATTATAGGTGCGGCGAAGACGCGTCGAACCCCACGATTCGCCGCCGCCCAGGTATGCGAACCCGATTCGTCACGTCAGGTTGCTTTGCTGCCCTACAAGTGCAGCAGTTTCAGCTGGCCGGGGCAGGAATGGCCCGTTACCAAAACGCGCCAGGCCGTTCCGTGTCACGCGCAGTCGCTTGCGTCGCTTTGGCTCAATCTGAAACACTGAGGCTGCTTCCATGGTCCGCCACTACCTGGTCAAAGGGCGCGTGCAAGGCGTTGGATTCCGTTGGTTTGTTCACCGCGAAGCGGCCGCGCTGGAGCTGAACGGCTGGGTGCGCAACACCGAGGATGGCCACGTGGAAGTGCTGGCCGCGGGCGAGCCCGACGCCCTGGCCGATCTGACCACCGCCCTGCGCAAAGGATCGCGCGGCAGCCGCGTGGACGCCGTCGTCGAGCACGAACTGGACGACAGTGAAGCCGCCGGCCTCGGGTCGTTTCGCATTGAAGGAGCCTGGTAAGTGATTACACCGATGACCACCGACTGCGAGCCGCTCAAGGCGCTCATTCGCACCGTCCCCGATTTTCCCAAGCCGGGCATCCTCTTCTACGACATCACGACCCTGCTGAAGGATCCGAAGGGGTTCGCGGCGCTCATTGATGCGTTGGCGCAGTACTACATCGACAAAGATATCGATCTGGTGCTGGGCATTGAGGCGCGTGGCTTCATCTTCGGGCCGGCGCTCGCGTATCGGCTTAACGCGGGCTTCGTACCTGTGCGGAAGCCGCGCAAGCTGCCCGGACCGACAGCGCGCGTCACCTACGACCTCGAATACGGGTCGGACACGCTCGAAATTCATCAGGACGCCATTGAGCCCGGCCAGCGGGTGGTCCTGGTGGATGACCTGCTCGCGACCGGCGGCACGATGGAAGCAAGCATTAAACTCGTCCAGCAGCTCGGCGGCGAGATTGCGGGCCTTGGCTTCGCCATCGAACTCGATTTCCTCCGGGGAAGGGATCGCTTCCGGGACTACGACGTGTTTTCGCTGCTGCACTACAGCGAATAGACACGGCGTAGGACGAAGAGCTTCACATGAGCTTCTCCGCCAAATAGACATACGTCTCGGCCCAGGTCCGCGCGTCCTGCTTCAGATCCGCGCCGGCTCCGTGGCCGCCCTCGACGATCTCGTCGTAGAGGAATGGCTCGTGGAACTCCTCCATCTTCGCGGCGAACTTGCGCGCGTGCTGCGGGCCGACGCGGTCGTCGCGCGTGGTGGTGAAGATGAACGGCTCCGGGTACTTCACGTCCGGCTTGAGCTGGTTATAGGGCGAAATCTTCTCGAGGAAGGCGCGCTCCTCCGGTACGCTCACCGATCCGTACTCGCCGGCCCAGCTGGCCCCTGCGGCAATGTGTTCGTAGCGCAGCATATCCAGTAATGGCACCTGGATGACGATGGCGTTCCACAGGTCCGGATGCTGCGTCATCTCCACGCCCATAAGCAGGCCGCCGTTGCTGCCGCCCATAATGCCGAGGTGGCGCGGGGAGGTAATCTTGCGGGCAATAAGATCCTCGGCGACGGCGGCAAAGTCGTCGTAAATGCGCTGACGGTGGGTCTTGAGGCCGGCCTCATGCCACGCGGGGCCAAATTCGCCGCCTCCGCGGATGTTCGCGAGCACATAGACGCCGCCTTTCTCGAGCCACAGCTTGCCGAGGATGGCTGAGTACGTCGGCGTCTCGGACACCTCGAAGCCGCCGTAGGCATTGAGCAGCGTAGCGTTGTTGCCGTTCGGCTGCATGTCTTTGCGATGAACGACGAAGTACGGGACGCGGGTGCCGTCCTTCGAGGTAGCGAAGAGTTGTTCGACGGTATCCTGCGAGGCGTCGAAGAGCGGCGGCTGGCTCCGCGAAGGCGTGAGTTGGCCGGTCGCCGCGTCGCCGGCCAGCAGCGCGGGCGGAGTGAGAAAGCTGGCGATCTGGAGGAAGAACTGGTCGCTGGTATCGCTCGCGGTGGCGATCTGCACGGTGCTGTTCTCCGGCACGTCGAGCGCCTTCTTCGTCCAGCCGGCTTTCCCGGAGGGCGAGTAGACGTAGGCGCGTCCCAGGACGTGCTTGAGGGTGGTGACGATCAGCTGGGTTCGCGTGGTCGCGGAATCGCTGAGGAACTCATCGGCGGTGGGCGCGAAGACGGTGGTGGGCTTGAGATGCGCGGGGTCGCGGAGCACGTCGGGGAGGGACAGCGAGAGCAGCGATCCCTGGGTGAACGTCGGCCCGCCCGGCTTTGGCGTCCAGTCTTCATGCAGTTGGACCAGGAAGCGGCCCGCGAGCAGGCCTGCAGGATCGGCCTTCATCGGCAACGCCAGTGGCTTGAGCCCCTGCGGCGTTTTGACCCAGAAGCGGGACTCGAAGAAGGTGACCCGGCGGAGGAACATCGTCAGCTGTTCTCCCTGGGCGTCGTGCAGTACAAAGCCTGTGGCGAAAATGTCGTCCGGTTCGCCGCGAAAGATCTCGTTCGCAGCATCGAGAGGCGTGCCGCGCTTCCACTCCTTCACCACAAAGGGATAGCCGGACTTGGTCATCGTTCCCGAACCCCAGTCGCGCCCGATGAGCAGCGTGTCTTTGTCCACCCAGGCCAGGTTCTGCTTGCTGTGCGGCGAGACGAATCCGCTTTCGACAAACTTGCCGGTCTTCAGGTCGAATTCGCGGTCGGTGGAAGCGTCTTCGCCGCCGACGGAGAGCGAGACCACGCAATAGCGGTCGCCGGGATAGAGGCAGTCGAGGCCGTGATAGACCCAGCTCTGGTTCTCCTGCTTGCCGAGGGCATCGATGTCGAGCACCGTCTCCCAGTGCGGGTTGGGATTGTTGAAGTCCGGAGGCGAGGTGCGCCGCAGGATGCCGCGCACATTCGTCTTATCGCGCCAGAAGTTGTAGACCTGGTCACCGCGCAGGTTGGGCGTGGGCAGTCGGTTGGGGTCCTCGACGACTTTGAGCGCCTCTTCGTTGTACTGGGCGAAGCGCGGATCGGCTTCCATGATCTTCGCGGTCCGTGCATCTTCGGCCTTCACCCAGTCCATCGCGCGCGGGCTGTTCTCTTCGAGCCAGATGTACTTGTCCGCAGGCACTGTTGAGTCCTGCGGCGGCGGTGTGGCGGTCTGTGCCGCAGCACCCACCGCGAGACACACGATCGCCGCGATTCGTGCACAACGCATCCTCTTCATGCCCGATGTTCCTCCTGGTTGAAGCTGCGCCCCGGGGGGAAGGAACAGCGCAGTTTACTCCGCCTGCAGCAACTCCTTGCCGTCGCGCTTGTAGACGACACCAGCTTTCATGACGAAATTGACTCTGCTCATGACGCTGATGTCATCCAGCGGATTGCCGGGAACGGCGACCAGATCGGCAAATTTGCCCGGAGCGACGCTGCCCAGCGTGTCCTCATGCCCGAGCAGCTGCGCGGCGTTGACCGTGGCCATTTGCAGCGTGTACGCCGGCGGCAGGCCCGCCTTCACCAGGTAGATGAAATCCTCCCAGTTCTGTCCATGCGGATAAACGCCGGCGTCGGTGCCGTAGGCAAACTTCACGCCGCCCTTGTAGGCGCGGCTCACCGTGTTGAGGATCTGCGGCCCGATCGCAATCGCCTTGGCCGCGACGGTCGCCGGATACGCGCCCTTCTTCGCCTGCTCCGCCACGTACTGGCCGGTGTAGACCGTGGGGCAGTAGAAGGTGCCGTGCTGCTTCATCAGCGCGATGTCCTGGTCGTCCATGAAGGTGCCGTGCTCGACCGAATCGACGCCGGCAATGACGGAGCGTCGGATGGCTTCAGCCCCGTGCGCGTGGACCGCCACCTTCATGCCGTAGTCGTGGGCCGTCTCGACCAGCGCGCGAATCTCGTCCTCGCTCATTTGGGGTCCCGAGCCGTTCGTGCCCAGATCCATGACACCGCCCGAGGGCATCGCCTTGATCAGGTCGGCGCCGTTCTTGTAATGGAGGCGGACGACTTTGCGCGCCTCGTCGGGGCCGTTGAAGATCGACTGCAGCGGTCCGGGATCGCCCTGCAGCTTAAGGCTCAGGCCGTTGGTATTGTCAGCGTGGCCTCCGGTCGTGCTGATCGCCGGACCAGCGGTGAAGATGCGGGGTCCGATGACTGTGCCGGCGGCGATCTCCTGCCGCAGCGCGACGGTGTCGTAATTTGTATCGCCGACATTGCGGACGGTGGTGAATCCGGCCATCAGCGTGCGTCGGGCGTAGAGCGTCGAACGCAGGACCAGGTTGGCAAAGTTGATGTGAGTCTGCTCCTGGTAGGTGCTCTTGCCGAACTGATCGTCGA
>DASSKX010000335.1:0-4762 GCA_035689925.1 Acidobacteriaceae bacterium | reverse complement strand
AGTTTGCGACGAAGGACGCGGCGTGGGCGAGAGCGGGCTGGGCGTTTACCTCGACTTCTCCGAGGCGATTTCGCGGCTTGGCGTCGGGGTGATTCGCGAGCGGTACGGGAACCTCTTCGACATGTACCAACGGATCACGGACGAGGATCCGTACAAGGTGCCGATGCGCATTTACCCGGCCATTCACTACACGATGGGCGGGCTATGGGTCGACTACCACCTGCAGAGCACGATTCCGGGCCTGTTTGTGCTGGGCGAGGCGAACTTCTCGGATCACGGCGCGAACCGGCTGGGCGCGAGCGCGCTGATGCAGGGCTTGTCGGACGGGTACTTCATCATCTCGTACACGGTCGGGCATTATCTGGCGACGCAGAAGCCGGGCAAGGTGGACGCCTCGCATCCGGCGGTGCAGGAGACGCTGCAGTGCACGACGGCGGGCATCAATAAGCTGCTGTCGATCAAGGGCAAGCGCACGGTCGACTCATTCCATCGGGAGCTGGGGAAGATTCTTTGGGACGACTGCGGCATGTCGCGCAATGCAAAGGATCTGGAAGAGGCGATCGGCAGGATTCGTGCGCTGCGCGAGGAGTACTGGCAGAACGTGACGGTGCCGGGGTCGGGCGACGACCTGAACCAGAGTCTCGAGAAGGCGGGGCGGGTTGCGGACTTCATGGAGTTGGGCGAGCTGATGTGCATCGACGCGCTGCATCGCAACGAATCGTGCGGCGGGCACTTCCGCGAGGAGTACCAGACGCCGGACGGCGAGGCGCAGCGCGACGACGACCAGTACAGCTATGTGGCCGCGTGGGGTTACACCGGACCGAATTCTCCGCCGGAGCTGAACAAGGAGCCGCTGGAGTTCCAGTACGTTCACCCGAGCCAGAGGAGCTACAAGTAATGAGACTCAAGTTGACCATCTGGCGGCAGAAGGGCCCGAGCACCAAGGGCAAGTTCGTCAGTTACGACGTTAACGACGTCAATCCCGAGATGTCGATGTTGGAGTGTCTCGACGTGCTGAACGAGACGCTCATTGAGCGGGGCGAGGAGCCGATTGCGTTCGAGCATGACTGCCGCGAGGGCATCTGCGGGTCGTGCGGGTTCATGATCAACGGCATCGCGCACGGGCCGCTGCCGGCGACGACGGTGTGCCAGCTAACGATGCGGCACTTCAAGGACGGCGATGAGCTGGTGCTCGAGCCGTGGCGGTCTGTGGCCTTCCCGTTCATCAAGGACCTCGCCGTGGACCGGCGGTCGCTGGACCGCATCATCCAGTCGGGCGGATATATCTCGGTCTCGACCGGCAATGCGCCGGACGGGAATGCGATCCCTGTGGGTAAGGAGTGCGCCGACCGCGCAATGGATGCGGCAGCGTGCATCGGCTGCGGGGCGTGCGTGGCGGCGTGTCCCAACGGATCGGCGGCGCTGTTCACCGGGGCGAAGATTGCGCATCTGGGCATCCTGCCGCAGGGCGAACCGGAGAAGTCCCGGCGCGCGGTGCGGATGGTGAGCCAGGCTTATGTCGAGGGCTTTGGCAGCTGCACCAACATCGGCGAGTGCGTGGGCGTCTGCCCGAAGGAGATTCAGCTGGAGGTGATCGCGAAGATGAATGGCGACTACCTCGGCGGCATCTGGAAGGAGCGCAAGGAGATCGCGTCGCCTATTACACCGGCGAGGGATTGGGAATTCGAGCGGAAGTAGGCTTTCGCCCGTCCCCTCACTGCTTCGATTGATCTGCGTCGACGACCTTCTGCTTCGGGTTCTTCGGGATGGTCACCGACCATGGGGCGGATGGTTCGCTCTCGTGCCCTTTCGCATCCACGCTGCGGATGGAGTAGGAGTACGAGTGGCCACGCTGGACCGATTCATCCTTATAGGCCGGGGTGGGCACCGGCTTCTTGTTGATCTTCACCCAGGCGGACGATCCGGCATTGGCCCGGTAGATGTTGTAGCCGACCACCGCTTCGGAAGACTTCGCCGGTGCGTGCCAGTTGAGCTGCACGCTCACCGTTTGCAGCGCCAGAGCTGCGGCGAGGAGGATGGACAGCCTCATCGTCAGGCCTCCTGAACATTTGGCAGCCATTGTAATCTCGAGCGATTCCGGGTGGGTTACTGCTCGAGCCGGATTTCGCTGACCTGAATGATCGGAGCGATGTCGGTGTACTTCGGGATGTCGCTCTGGAGGATGTCCGCGTTGGGCAGGAAGGCGTCGGTGAATGCCTGGACGGTCTCGCAGGTGAATCCGCAAATGGCGGCAAAGGGCGGCGGCTGGTCGGGGTTTCCGCCGAGCATTCCGATCTCTACCGAGACGGCTTTGACGGCCGCGCCCAGCAGTCCCAGGACGAGCGGCATGTGGGTGTTGAGGTAATAGTCCACGTCGAAGCGGGCGCCGGGCTTGCCGGGGTAGAAGATCGAGACCTTGACCATGCTCCCAACGATACGACAGGTGAGATACCCCCCCTCCCCCTGCATGGGTGTGTGGCAAACGAGTGATTTAGCGTGGGTTGCGGAGGTACCCTTCCGGCCTGTGGCAAACCGCTGAAAAGAAGCCGCTTGCAGACGGCACTCGCGGGGAAGGTTGATGCGTTCGCGACCTCCTTTGATCATCTCGGCCGTGAGTGTGCTCACAGGAGACCTTGCCTCGGGGCAAAAGCCTGCTTTCGTTGCGGCCTTCATCGGCGCGACTGACGTCGTGCGGCTGAAGCCGCGATTCAGTGCCGACTCCGCATGCCGATCTGAAGGTCGCACCTGCCTCGCACCTCCAATGAAAAAGCCTCGCGCAAAGGCGAGGCTTCTTTCTATCTCTCTATTCTAAGAATACCAAGTTGAGGGTGGTACTCGATCAGGTTTCCTGGCGCGTAAACTGTTTGCAGTGTTACAGAACACGAAAGTAAGGATTGACAGAAAGCGAAAGCGTGGCGTCGAGCGCGTAATTCAAGCAGCCGGCTTTGTGTCAAATACGAGATGCCGGGCAAAGAACGGCAGAACTTCTGTAGTGATCCTGCCCTGGGTTCCCCAGTACGATTCCCCCCACGCACCGTTGTATTCCTCCGCCTCGTGGACGACGCCAAACTCGTTGAGCTTCCGCGTGAAGGATTGGTTGGCATAGACGTGATCAAAGTTGGAGTCACTGCGGTTCCAGTCCAACTTCAAACCGCGCAATGACCGTAAGTTCTCCGCATAACGGGGAATCATTGTCTCCAGGTAGAAGTTATTGCGGAACCGCTCCATGAGTTGTGCATCAATCATCAGCTGATCGCCTGCCTGGTGCGCCAGCAGATCGATGAACAGAGGCGGATTGCCGGGATTGGGCAAATGAGCCTGGAACATGGTGGTGAAGATTTGCGTCCTGGCATCCTTTTTCACGTCGTCCGCTGACTTAGCGTTCGCCAGGATGTTCCAGTTCGGTATCGCAGCGCTGACGCTGACACCCGTGCCAGTCCCCACTGGGTGCATCGCATAAACCGTGCCAAAGACATCCGGATGCCGCATACCGAAGCGGATGGCTCCGTATCCTCCAATGAAGATTCCCGCGATGCCTCGTGAGTCCCGGTTCGATATGGTCTTGAAGTTTGCATCGATGTAGGGCACCAGTTCCTGGACCATGAAATCTTCCCAGTTGCCAGTCGCTGGAGAGTTGACGTACCAGGAGCTTCCCAGCGGGGTATTCATATCGACCGCAACGAGAATGAATTTGCCGATCACACCATCCGCAATGGCACGATCAAAGAGGCCATTAGCATTTCTGTGATCGAAGTCAAAACGGTAGCTTTCCTCAAAGGGATTGGGAAGGAAGTAGATGACTGGATATCGGGGCGAGGATGCATCGTACCCGGGAGGCAAATAGATCGCCATGTTTCGGAGAGGGGTAATGCCGAGCTTGTTTCCGGCGAAGTTTGTGGATTTGATTTGCCGATACAACACCTGGCCCTGCGCCGATTGTGCCAACGCAGGCCTGAAGGCGATGGGCAGCAGGGCACTTGCTGCGAGAAGCCAATGCCATTTCACAGGATCGTCCCCTCGTTCTCGGGAGTCGGCGCTACGCCGCCGGGCCGAACCACCAGATACCACGCTGGCCCAACCAGCACCCAATTCAGGATCCAGACGTTACCGCGAGCGGCGAGAACAGCGAGGGAGATTGTCGCTGCGAGCGCCAGAGTGACAGCCCATCGCCGTTTGATTGTGCCGGTGCGTCTGCTGAAGCGAATCCCTGCTATGGCCGGAGGCAGAAAGAGGAACAGGCAAAGCCGTGGCAGCGCCTGGTGATGGAATCTCAGCAAGCAAAACAAGCACGGCAGAAAACAACAGACCGCACTGACCACGAAAGTTCGGCGTGAGAGCGAGTCAACCGTGAAGCCGATCGTCCATGAGCAAATCAGCAGCACGAATATTTGAGAGAGAGCCATCACGGCTTCCGCCGGCGCAGCCGGGGAGTAGCTCCAGCTTGCACCCGGCAGGAAGAGATCTCGAATTTCCGTACTGATAGCAAAGGAGAATCCCATCAGCATCAAGCTGCAAGGGAACGCCAGTCCGGGAGCTACCAGCCAGGGCTGCGGGCTCTTCCATAACTGCAGCTGCCGCCGGACGAGCAGTCCCCCTATCTCGCAGAACGATCTCCACGCGCTTGTTTGGGTCTCGATGAGGTCGCCGAGGACGGCCTCGCGTTCCGCGGGAGCGAGTCGCAGAGCCAGGGCATCTACGAGTCTCCACCGGATGTTCGTCATTCGGCGTCCTCCGTCTGTTGCGCCCACGGCGCATGGTCGCT
>DASSKX010000334.1:0-8973 GCA_035689925.1 Acidobacteriaceae bacterium | reverse complement strand
GGTCATCACCATCGCCAGCCCCAGCCGGTCCGCCGCTTCGATCACTTCCTTATCCCGCACCGAGCCGCCAGGCTGAATCACCGCCGTAGCCCCCGCCGTCGCGACCGCCTCCAGCCCATCAGGGAACGGGAAGAACGCATCCGACGCAGCCACGCACCCGGCCAGCGGGAGCACCGCCTTCATCGCGCCGAACTTCGCCGCATCCACGCGGCTCATCTGTCCCGCGCCAATGCCAATCGTCTGCCCGTCGCGCGCATAGACAATCGCATTCGACTTCACGTGCTTGCAGATCCTCCACGCAAAGAGCAGCGATGACAACTCCTCTGCCGTCGGTTCCCTCTTCGTCACCGTCTTCAGCTCCGCCGCCGTCACGCGCCCACGATCCGCATCCTGCAGCAGCAGCCCGCCCGAAACCTGCTTCACGACCCGCCGCGTATCGGCCGGCTTCACCACCACCAGCCGCAGATTCTTCTTCGCCGCAAACCGCGCCCGCGCCTCCGCAGTGAACCCCGGAGCCGCAATCGCCTCCACGAACAGCGCCGCCATCTCCTCCGCGGCGTTCCCGTCCACTTCCCGATTGACGCCAATCACCCCGCCAAACGCCGACACCGGATCCGCCACCAGCGCCTTCCGATAAGCCTCCAGCGCATCCGCGCCCGTCGCCGCTCCACATGGGTTCGTGTGCTTGATGATCGCCACCATCGGCTCGTCGAATTCCCGCGTCAGCTCCCAGCAGGCATCCAGATCGACCAGGTTGTTGTAGCTCAGCTCCTTGCCCTGCAACTGCTCCGCGCCCGCAATGCCGGTGCCCGATCCATCCGCATAGAGCGCCGCCCGCTGATGCGGATTCTCCCCATAGCGCAGCGTCTGCGCCAGCGGATAGCTGATGCGCAGCGCCTGCGGAAATTCATCACTTAGTCGCACCGCCTCTTCCGGCCCGGTCGTCTCGCTCAGCAGCACGCGCTCCAGCGTGTTCGCAATCGCCGTGTCGTACGCCGCCGTCGCCGCAAACGCCCTCTGCGCGAGCTTCCATCGCGTTTGCAGCGTCAGCGCCCCCTGATTCTCCTTCAGCTCTTCGCTCAGCGCCGCATAATCCGCCGCAGCCGTCACAATCGCCACGTCTTCGAAATTCTTTGCCGCCGAACGCACCATCGACGGCCCGCCGATGTCGATGTTCTCGATCACCTCTTCGAGGCGCACGCCCGATTTCGCCGCGGCCTTCTCGAAGGCATACAGATTCACTACCACCATGTCGATCGGCGCAATGCCGTGCTTCGCCGCCGCAGCCCGGTGCTCCGCATTGCCGCGCCGGTGCAGAATGCCGCCGTGCACCTTGGGGTGCAGCGTCTTCACGCGCCCCTCAAACATCTCCGGAAAGCCGGTCAGCTCCGAAACGTCGCGCACCGCCAGACCCGCATCGCGCAGGGCCTTCGCCGTTCCGCCGGTCGAAACCAGTTCCACGCCGAACCCCGCCAGCACGCGCGCAAAATCCACCAGGCCGGTCTTGTCCGTGACGCTCAGCAGCGCACGGCTGATCTTCTTTTCACCACTCAAAGTTGTTCTCCGGAATTGCCGCAGAGATGAAGGCCTACAGAAAAATTGTAAACACAAGCCGCCGCCGCTCAGCGACGCCGGCCTCAGCGTCGAAGAAAGCCGCCGGCCGCGCAGTACGTTATCGTCTCCACCGTTTGTCACCGCGCCGACAGAACGATACGTTAGAACTATGCACGCATTCAGCGACGGAGAGCGGCGCCACGCGCCTCAGCCGGAGATCCTTCCGCCCGGGGCCTGGGACGAGCCCCAGCCGGCGGAGGAGCCCCGTGGCTGGTATCCGCCGCCGCAGCCTCCGCCGCGCCCCCAGCGTCCCCAGCGCCGTCACTGGGCCTCCGCACCGGCCACCTATTGGCTGGTCGGCATCAACTTCGCCGTCTACCTCTTCACGCTCGCGCAGAGCCACACCCTCACCGGCCCCACCTTCCAGGACAATCTCTCCCAGGCCTTGCTCTGCAACGGCGGCGCCGTGCTCGTCTGGAATCAGTGGTGGCGCGTCTTCACCGCCATCTTTGTCCACTTCGGCTGGATCCACATCGCCGCGAACATGTGGTGTCTGTGGAACCTTGGCCTCCTCGGCGAGCCGCTGCTCGGCGAATTCGGAATGGTCGCCGCCTACATCCTCACCGGAGTCGCCGGCAATCTCCTCAGCATCGCCGTACATCCCGGATTCCCGCCCGACCTCGGCCTCGTGCCCGCCAACGGCGTCCTCAGCGCCGGTGCGTCCGGCGCGGTCTTCGGCATCGCGGGCGTGCTGCTGATGGTGCTCCGCTCGCCGCTCATTCCCATTCCGCCCATCGAGACGAAGCGCCTCCGCCGCAGCGTCTGGCAATTTGCGCTCATCAACTTCATCATCGACGCCGGCATCTGGGTCGCCCACACGCGCCTGCAGATCGATAACATGGCGCACCTCGGCGGATTCCTCAGCGGAATCGTCTTCGGGCTGCCCTTGCTGCCGCGCATCGGCGCGCCACCCACGGCCTTCACGCGCAGGCGCGCCCTCACAGTCGCCGCCATGACCTTTGCCCTGCTGCTGATCGCCTGGTGGCTGCGCGCATACCACCTGGCAGCCACGGTCTGATCGGGCCGTCGTGCTCAGTCAAATTGTTGGGGGAGCAGCGTGGCGCATCGACTTGATGCGCCTGAAAGCTGGGCCTACCGCGCCGCGGTTGTCGCGAACTTCTTGACCATCGCCAGCAGCAGCTTGCGATCGCTGTCATTCAGATTCGTGGAGTAGCGGCGGATCTGCGTCAGGAAACGCAGTTCGTCATCGGAGAGCTTCTGCGACTGTAGCTGCCGTCCCAGCGTGTCCTCGGCGAACAGCTGAGCCAGCGGCAACTCCAGCGCACCAGCAATTTTGGCGAGAGTATCCAGTGAAGGTACCGTGTGACCGTTTTCAACGCGAGATAAGTAGCAACGCAGAAGCCCTGTACGCTTCTCGATATCCCCCTGGGATAAACCTTTCTGAAGGCGGTAACCGCGAATCGTCGTTCCAATTTTCATATATTTTTTCTGTAACCGTGCTTTCTCCGTACAAGCCAAGGACAGGATTTTTTGTGATATTGGCTGCATAGTTAACACGTTCAGAAACCGCCACGCAAGAATTATTTTCGAAACCTGCATCACAACAGCACAAACTAAAGAGTGTTACCCGCGGAAGAGTACGGTTACCTTTGGAGCAGCAAGTGGCATTCTGCCCGGCTTTTCCGCGCAGAATGCCGCAAGATCGACGTTCCCATGCTCCAGCGTCGCATTGTCCCTGCGGTAACCTGCCGTGGTTCGCATCACGCTTGCGGGTGCAATTGCTCTCGCAGAAATGTCCGCGCGCGCTGCTGCGCATCCGTCGCATCCGCTGCTTTGTAGCCGGCCTGATTGTTCGGATTCTCGAAGGCGTGGCCCGCGTCGGGATAGATCTTCTCATCGACCGGCTTGCCCAGCGACTTCATCGCCGCCTCGAAGGCATGCACGTCATCCGGCGTAATCCCGCGGTCCAGCCCGCCGAAATTCCCCAGCACCGCCGCATGGATGCGCTCCAGCGCCGACTTATCAGTCGGCAGCGAACCGTAATTGATGACCACGGCCTTCAAATTGGGATCGGCGACCGCCAGCTGCGCCGCGTAGCCGCCGCCCATGCACCACCCGATCGCGCCGATCCGGGACGCATCCACACCCGGCTGCTTCGCCAGCCATGCTGCCGCGGCCGTCAGGTCCCGAACACCGCGATCCTGCGGCAGGCCGCGCATCAGCTCGTGCGCCATTTCGGCATCGGTGGCCACCTTTCCGCGATACAGATCCACCGCCAGCGCAACATACCCTTGATCAGCAAAGCCTTGCGCCTGTTCCTTGATCCAGTCGTTCAGCCCCCACCACTCGTGAATGACGATGAGCCCCGGATGCTTGTCCGGATGCTTGCCGGCCCCAACCTTAGGCTGGAACAGCAGCCCACCGACCGTCTCGCTGCCGCTGGGAATGGTGACAGGCTGGCCGCTCTCTGCGGTTAGACAGGCGGGCGCGACCATCAAACCAAGCAGAACCGGGATAAGGCGAAGCACAAATCTGGTTTTCATGGGGACTCCTTCCGGCCCTCATGTATCGCAGAATTTCGCAGCGTCGGCAACTCCGGACCACTCATGCACTTCCGCGCCGCGCATCCGCGCCTGCGATTTCAACATCGCACCATCAAGACCGGTTTGACCCTGAGGAGCCGCTTCGTGCCTTGGCATTCGTTTCTTTCGGCCCCCCCTGAAGCCAGAGCCGCCGGAGTGCAGCCCAGGAGCCGCTTCGCGTTTACCGGTCCGCGACCCCGCCGCCGGCACACCTGGGCTCGCTGGCGCCATCGTGTGCGCCGCCGCTGGCGCGAAGCCCGCTGCCTCTCCAGCATCGTCTGGCATGAACTCCTGCGCACCAAGGCCTTCGATGTCGCCGGCGGAGTGGCTTTCTGGGCCATGCTCTCCATGGTCCCTCTGCTCATGATCCTGGTCTCGCTGTTTTCCCTGCTGCCGGTGGCCAGCCTCATGCCGCAGCTCCTCGGCCTCATGGCCATTCTGCTGCCGCCCTCCTCTCTCGTCATGGTCGAAAGGATGATCGGCAAGCTGCTCGAGCCCCACAGCGGCATGCTCTCTTTTGGAGTGATCAGCTACCTCTGGTCGACGACCGGTGGATTCACCGCGCTCATCTCCGCGCTGAACATCGCCTACGACGTCAAAGTAGAGCGCTCCTGGATCGCCGATCGCATCATGGCCCTGATCCTCACCTTTACCAGCGGCGGCCTGATCACGATTTCCCTGCTGGCGATCATCGCCGGGCCTCAGTTCGCGCACTTCGTTGGCCAGCTGGTCCCGGTACCGCCGCCGCTCGAGCATCTGTGGCCCGTGCTCCGCTTCAGCATCGTCTTCGTCAGCTTTGTGCTGGCGCTGGAACTCATCTACTTCCTCGCCCCCAACATGAGGCAGCGCTTCACCTCAACGCTCCCCGGCGCGCTCGTCGCTATCGCGTCGTGGTTTGCGAGTTCCTATGTGCTGGCGTATTACCTGAACCACTGGGCGAACTACTCCCGGCTGTATGGCGGGATGGGCGCCCTGATCGGTCTCATGCTGTGGATGTACATCACCGCGCTGGTGATCCTGATCGGTGCCGAACTGAATGCCGAGATCGGCAAGCGGCGCGATTCGCTCTTCCGCCGTCACCTGCAGGAAGCTTACGGCCGGCGGCGCGGCAGACAGGGCCGCAGGCACATGCCTGCAGCCGCCTAAAGTCGCTCAGCAATGAGAAGAGATTTACTGCGGTGCGCCGGCTTCCGTCTGTCCAGCCGTCGGAGTCGGCTCGAGCGGCTGCTTCTGTGCGAAGTAGCTGCTGTCCCACAGATTCCGATAAAAGACGCCAGTCAGCTCAGCTGCCTTGGGACCGAACGTCGGCCGCCCACCCTCCAGGAAGAACACCGCCACGATACGTCCGTACTGCGTGTCCGCATAGGAGGCGAACCAGCCGAAGCGCGTGCCATCATCCGAGCACGTGCCTGTCTTGCCCAGCACCGGGAACTCGTTGAAGTTGGCCCGCAGCGACCGCGCCGTTCCGTAACGAACCGCCGCCTGCATCCCGTCCTGAATTTCCGGCAGGATCGGCCCGATGTTCAGGGTGCGCTTGATGCGCGCATGGAAGTTCAGTGCCTCGTCCGGCGTCGTCGGATGCTGCAGATAGTACAGCGTTCCGCCGTTGGCAATGGCCGCGACCAGCGCGCCCAGTTGCAGCGGCGTCATCGAGATGCCCTCGCCGAAGGAGCACATGCGGCCCACGCCGCCCTGGCTCTCGGGAATCGGCGCATCCGGATAAATCCCCGGCTTCTCGCCCGCGATGTTGTAGCCCGCCAGTTCTCCCAGCCCGAATTCCGTTGCGTAGTGATGCACGCGCTCGAATCCCAGCCGTCGCCCGAGCGTCTCGAAGTAGAGATTATTCGAGTGGGCCAGCGCCTCGGTCATGTTCAGGTGGTAGCGACCGCCGAGATTCACCGGCGTGTCCTTCGTGACGATGCCCTCTTCGAGCGCCGCCAGCGCCACGGATAATTTAATCGTCGAGCACGGCTCCGCTCCGCTCGAAAGCGCCAGCTTCTGGTTCACCATCGCCAGAATGCGCCCATTCGACGGATCGATCGCGACCACCGTCCCGTTCATGTCGCCCAGCGCCGCAATGGCTGCCTGACGGACCACCGGATCCTCGCCGGCCGTGACATCGCCCGCGGTCAGGTCTGTGTTGGCAAAGGAGCTGGCCGTAAACCGCTCATAATAGCGGTGCCGCCGATGCCGGCGTACGGTCGTGTAGGAGGCAGTCCGCAAATGCGCGCTGGTGGTGGTCCGGCTGCTATGGACCGTCCGGTGCGCGGCGCTGCGGTGCGTTGTCGTGCGATGCGCCACAGTGCGGTGCGTCTTCGCGTGCCTGTGCAGGGTGCGGTGCGTTGTCGTAGTCGTCGAGGCCGCAAAGCTAAGCGGCTGAACTGCAAAGACGGCTACGAAGAGAAAGAAAAAGAGTCGCCTCATCCGAAGTCTCTCGCGCAAAGATCCAGACAACCTGCCCCGTTCGTACAGCAGAAAACCGCCTGGTGGTGAAATGCTCGTCCGTGTTGTCGGGCCGGACCCGAACCACCGGACCGCCCCACCATCCCATCCAGGTAATTGAAAACAGGCCCCTTCAGCAGACCGCTCTGCACCTGCTTGGATGGTCCGCAGGTACTGTTGGTTCACTATAACCGTAAAGTGTTGCCTGTCCAGTACATTATTGCAGACCTGGCATACCCCTTTTCGGTGATCCAGATTACAAACCGCCCTTTCTCATGAAAGCCGGGATATCCAGTTCATCCGGCTGCTCTTCGTAGATCGGCGGAGGCGCCGCGGCCCTCTCCGCCTCCACGTTTTCCTCAGCCAGGGCAACAGTTACCGGCGGTTCTGCCGCTTCCCGTTCCGTGACCGCACACGGCTCCAGCCGGAGCGGCTCCACCTCCGTCCGCGCCTCCGTGAACACCGAAATCACCTCCCGCGCCGTTACCGGAACGAACACCGCCGGAGCCGGAACGTTGCTGGCCGGCTCATCGTCGTCTTCGCTGGCGAACCGTGGCGCCGGGGGCCGGCCCTCAATCCGCGCCTTTTCCGGACGCGCCGAACTCAGCAGCAGGTCCCGGCGCTCCGGCGAACCCTGCTGCTTGAACCCGGTGGCGATCACCGTAATCTTCACGTCGTCGCCCATCGACTCGTTCAGCACCGCGCCGAAGATGATGTTCGCGTCCTCGTGCGCCGCGCTCTGGATCAGCGTCGACGCCTCGTTCACCTCGTTCAGCTTCAGATTGCTCGAACCGGTGATGTTGATCAGGATGCCGCGCGCTCCGTCGATCGCGCCCGACTCCAGCAGTGGCGACGCCATCGCCGCCTGCGCCGCCTCGACCGCCCGCGTCGCGCCGCTCCGCACCGCCGTGCCCATAACCGCATAGCCCATGCCGGCCATGGTTGTCTTCACGTCGGCAAAGTCGCGATTGATGATGCCCGGAATCGTAATGATGTCCGAAATCCCCTGCACGCCCTGGCGCAGCACGTCATCGGCGATGCGGAAGGACTCGAAGAAACCGGCGTCCTTCGCCACGGCCAGCAGCTTCTCATTCGGAATCACGATCATGGTGTCGACGCTTTCCAGCAGCTCTTCCATGCCGCGCCGCGCTTGGGCCATGCGGCGCTTGCCCTCAAAGCTGAAGGGCTGCGTGACCACAGCCACGGTGAGCGCGCCCATTTCGCTGGCCAGCGAGGCGATGACCGGGGCCGCGCCCGTGCCGGTGCCTCCGCCAAGACCCGCCGTGACAAAGACCATGTCCGCACCTTCGAGCGCCTCGATGATTTTTTCCGAATCTTCGAGCGCAGCCTTGCGCCCCACGTCGGGATTCGCTCCCGCTCCGAGACCGCTGGTGAGCCTCGTTCCCAGTTGCAGCTTGACCGGTGCCTGCGAGAGTTGCAGGGCCTGGCGGTCGGTGTTGGCTGCGATGAACTCCACACCTTCGACCCGGGCGGAAATCATGCGGTTGACGGCGTTGCCGCCGCCGCCGCCCACGCCGATCACCTTGATGCGCGCGCCGCGCGGGACCTCGTCCTGGTACTGAATGCGAATTTCGTCTGTTGGCTGCATCGGCTGTGGCTCCTATAGGCTTCCGGCAAAAATGGCGCGCAGTTTGGCGCGCAGGCTGTGGTCTTCCGCCGCACGCAACACGCTGGTGCGGTGGGTATAAAGCAGGGTACCGATCAGGGCGGCGCACTCGGGCTGCGCCAGCTCGTCGGGCATTCGTGACAGTGGAACGGGGGTTCCGATGCGCGCGGGAACGCGCAGCAGGCTTTCGGCCACGTCCAGCAGACCGCTAAGCCGCGCTCCGCCGCCGGTAAGCACGCAGCCCGCGCCCAGCGCCTCCAGCACGCCGCCCTGGCGCAGGTTGTCGCGCAGCATATGGAAAAGCTCGCGCGCGCGTGGCTCCAGAATTTCGCTCACCAGCCGCTGCTGGACCATGCGCGGCTCGTAGCCGGGCATTCCGCGCAGCTCGATTTCGTTGACCTGCGAGACCGACGTCACCACGGCGTTGCCGTATTCGCACTTGATCCACTCCGCCTCCGGAGGCGTGCAGTGCAGCCCCACGGCAAGGTCGTTGGTAAAGTGCTCGCCTCCGATGGGAATCACCGACGTGTGCGCGACGGATCCTTCAAAAAAGACGATCAGCTCGGTCGAGCTTGCGCCAATGTCGATGAGGCAAACGCCAAGCTCGCGCTCATCGGCGGAGAGCGTCGCTTCGGCGGCGGCAATCGCCTCAAATACGGAATCCGTAATCTCCAGCCCAGCCTTGTTGGCGCAGGTCACGATGCTCTGAATGGCGCTGGCCGAGCAGATGGAAATGTGCAGGTTGAC
>DASSKX010000333.1:0-5446 GCA_035689925.1 Acidobacteriaceae bacterium | reverse complement strand
GTATCTGTGCCGGCTGCACGAGGCGAATCAGGATTTCCGGCAATATGCGCGACCGCTGCTGATGGAAAACAAATTTCGCGCAGTGCGATATGGGCTGGACGGCATGCTGATCGACTTCGGGAAGCAGCAGGAGGTTCCGCTGCGCGACCTGATTGAAGAATATCTGGCTCTGGTTGATCCCGTTGTCGATGAGTTGGGGAGCCGCGAGGCGATTGAGTCGATCCGGACGATTCTGAAGACCGGCACGGGAGCCGACCGGCAACTGCGTGTCTTCGAGGCGACGAAGGGCGATCTGAAAGCCGTGGTGGATTATATGGCTGAGGAGACGCGAGCGGGGTTATTTGAGCCGGTGGCCACCTCGGGCGTCGCGTAAAACGCCAGCGATGCACAGCGAACATCGATGCTGAGTCAGAAGCCGAGCGAATGGGCGACGCTGAGGATGGCTTCGGCGCTGGCCGCCAGGCCATGTTGCTCTTCATCATTGAGCGGGACGGGGAGAATGCTGTCGACGCCGTTCCGGTTCACAATGGCGGGCATCGAGAGGCAGACGTTGCGCAGGCCGCAGTAGTCCGTAATCAGCGAGCTGACGGGCAGGACGCGGCCTTCGTCGCTGAGGACGGCCTGCAGAATCGCAGCGACGGCGAGGCCGACGGCATAGTTGGTCGCACCTTTGCCGGCGATCACCCGATCCGCGGCGCGGCGGACCTGCTCGAAGATGGATTTGCGCTCCTGGTCGTTGATGCCCCAGTGCAGCAGGGGCACGTTGCCGATGCTGGCGCTGGACCACAGCGGGATTTCGCTGTCGCCGTGCTCGCCGGCGATGTAGGCGTGAACATTGGCCACCGCGACCCTGCAGCGCTGTGCGAGGAGGAAGCGAAAGCGGGAGCTGTCGAGGACGGTGCCGCTGCCGAAGACGCGCCGGCTATCGAGTCCGCTGATTTTCTGCACGATGTAAGTCAGGACGTCAACAGGGTTGGTGACCATCAGCACAATGGCGTCGGGAGCCACGCGCAGCAGATTGGGGATGAGCTTGAGGCAGATGTTGGTGTTCGTCGATGCGAGGTCGAGGCGCGTCTGACCGGGCTTCTGTTTGGCTCCGGCGGTGACAACGATGACGTGGGAGCCGGCGAGGACCTGGAGGTCGTCGGATCCGTCGAGGGTCATTTCCGGCGTGAACATCAGGCCATGGTTCAGGTCGAGGACTTCAGCCTCGACTTTGGGCCTGGCGATGTCGTAGATGCTGATGTGGCGGCCTATGCCGCGGACCATGCAGGCGTAGGCGATGGTGGCTCCTACGCTGCCGGCGCCGACGATGCCGATTTTCTGACGCTCCATGCAGTCGCTCTCCCGTGAATTGCAGGCAGGTTCGCAGAACGTTGCTTCGTTTCGATACTCTAAATGAGTGTCCGGGGCGGATATTGGTCGCCTCCGCACGGTTCTTTTCGATGAATTCTTCACTTTCACAAGCTTCTCTGCTGTCAACCTCCTGTTCCGCGGAATTCGCGCCGGGCGCCCGGACAGCAATTCGAACGTGTCTGCGCGTCCAGCCGGAAGAAAAAGTCACGCTGATAACGGACCGGGCGACGGTGGAGATTGCCGCTTCGCTGGCGCGAGAGCTGGAGCATGTGGGCTGCCACTGGAAGGGGTTCGTGCTGGAGGATCTGGCGCCGCGTCCGCTGACGAATATGCCGCGGGAGATTCTGGCGGACATGGAATCATCGGACGTGAGTATCTTTGCGGTCCAGGTGCAGCGGGATGAGTTGCGCTCGCGGATGCAGATGACGGACGTGGTGAACCGGCGGCGCATGCGGCACGCGCACATGGTGAACATTACACCGGAGATTATGTGCGATGGCATGCGTGCGGATTATGAGCTTGTGGACCGGCTGTCGCAGAAGGTGATTGAAAAGGCGCGGCGCGCAAGGTTCATCCGCGCGACGACGCCCGCGGGAACGGACATTCGAGCCGAGCTGAATCCCGGGTACAAGTGGTTGAAAACCTCCGGCATCATTTCGCGGGACAAATGGGGGAATCTGCCGGGGGGCGAGATCTTCACCACTCCCGGTGAAGTGAACGGACGCTTTGTCGTTGATGGGGTGGTCGGAGATTATCTGTGCGCGCAGTACGGATTGCTGGAGAGGACGCCGCTAACCATTGAGATTCGCGAGAATCGGATTGTCTCGTGCAGCAGCGAGAATCGCGATTTGCAGAGGGATTTCGAGGCGTATACGCATACGGATGAGAATTCGGACCGCGTGGGTGAATTTGCGATCGGTACGAATATCGGAGTGAAGAACGTCATCGGGAACATTCTGCAGGACGAGAAGTTCCCGGGGATTCATATCGCGTTTGGCAATCCGTATGGCGAGCATACCGGCGCCGCATGGCATTCCACGACGCACATCGACGTGGTGGGTTTGCGCTTCAATATATGGATTGATGACGAGCCGATCATGCGCGAGGGAACGTTTCTGATCGAGCCGTAGAGAGGGACTGGTTCACCACAGAATAGAGAGCACGCAGGCGTAAGCGTTCGTGCTGAAGTCGACTTCAGGAGCTGCATCGAAATGAGCATGGCGACAACCACAACTTTTGCGAAATTCGCTACGCGAACCCTTGGAAATTCTGATCTCCAACTGACGCCCATCGGCTATGGGGCCTGGGCGATTGGCGGCGGCAACTGGGAGTACGGCTGGGGGCCGCAGGACGACAACGATTCGCTGCGCACGATTGAGCATGCCCTGGACAGCGGGATCAACTGGATCGACACGGCGGCGATTTACGGGCTGGGGCACTCGGAGGAGATTGTCGGGAAGGCGCTGCGTGGGCGTACGCAGATGCCCTACGTGTTCACGAAGTGCTCGATGCGGTGGACCCCGGACCGGAAGATTTACCGCAGCCTCAAGGCCGGATCGCTGCAGGAGGAGATTGAGGATTCGCTGCGGCGGCTTCGTCTGGAGAGGATCGATCTGTACCAGATTCACTGGCCGAATCCGGAGGACGAGATCGAAGAGGCCTGGGAGACGCTGGCCAAATTTCAGCAGGAAGGCAAGATTCGGTACATGGGCGTATCGAACTTCAGCGTGGAACAGATGAAGCGCGTGCAGAAGATCGCACCGATTACGTCCCTCCAGCCGCCGTATTCTCTGCTCCGGCGCGACATCGAGGCGGAGATTCTGCCGTTCTGCCGCGAACATAACATCGGTGTAATCAACTACTCACCTATGGTTTCCGGGCTGCTGACGGGCAAGATGACGGCTGAGCGAGTGAAGAACATGCCGGAGGATGACTTCCGCAAGCGCAGCCCGAACTTCAACGAGCCGAAGTTGTCGCGGAATCTGGCGCTGGCGGAGGTGCTGCGCGCAATCGGCAAGGCGCATGGCGTGGAGCCAGGAGCCGTGGCGATTGCGTGGACACTGCGGAATCCGGCCATCACGGCAGCGATTGTGGGCGCGCGTCGCCCGGACCAGGTGGACGGCGTCCTGGCGGCGGCAACCTTCCGGCTCAGCGACGATGAGGCGGCCCGCATCGAGCAGTGGCTGGCCGAGCATTCGTAAATCGATTTTCTGTTTTACGTACCTGCGGCTCGTCGCATCGGATGGGGCTTTCTTTTCGAGGGAATTAGACCATTACTAGTCGGTAAACACCGTCTACGCGCGGCCCGTGTAATATTTTGTGGCTCGTATTGCCGGCTGAACTGGCGATGCATCGAAGTATTTTGCCGGTTATTGATCGCCACGAGAAAAATTTGTTATGCGGGCCCTGACGGGCGCGATCAGGAGCCGCAGCTCTTGAAATTCGTATCCGTGCCAGGTGACAATGAGTCCTAATCCGCGCGAACATTGTCTCTTCCACAAGCTGAATTAGAAACAGACCGGGGCATCCGGCAACAGCACGACGAACGAAGTTTTGGAGGAATTCAGTGACCCGACGCTGCTCAGCAGTAGCCTCTCTCCTTTTCCTGATCACATTCAGCGCTTCTCTCCTGGCCCAGGTCGCCACCACCTCTTTGCGAGGCGTGATTAAGGACCCGAGCGGCGCTGTTGTGCCAGGTGCCCAGATCACCCTTACCAACCAGGCGAACGGACAATCGCAAAGCACAACGAGCAATGGGACGGGCGAATATG
Organism: Acidobacteriaceae bacterium; assembly: GCA_035689925.1. GTDB lineage: Bacteria > Acidobacteriota > Terriglobia > Terriglobales > Acidobacteriaceae > Palsa-343. The sequence goes on along the minus strand of DASSKX010000333.1, from coordinate 1,319 downwards.
CGTTCGCCCAGATCACCCCCGCGCAATACAGCATCAAGGTGACGGCAAGCGGGTTCGGCACGCAGACCAAGACCGCGGAGCTGCTGGTCAACCAGCCGGCGACCATCGACTTCACCATGACCCTTCAGGCCACGCAGCAGGTGGTGAACGTCAGCGCGGAGGCGCAGACGATCAACACCACCGATGCCTCGCTCGGCAGTTCCGCAAGCAGCGCGCTGATTCAGGCGCTCCCCAGCGAGACGCGGAACGTTCCGGATCTGCTGTCGCTGCAGCCGGGCGTGATTTATCTGCCGACGGTAGGTGGATCGGAGAGCAATCCTGGCGGCGACAGCCGCAGCGGTGCAGTGAATGGCGTGCGATCCGACCAGGGCAATGTGACGATGGACGGCATCGACGATAACGACCAGGTGTTCGGATTTGCGTTCACGGGCGTGCTGCGCGAAACGCAGGATTCTGTCGAGGAGTTCCGCGTAACGACGGCCAGCGGCAACGCGGATGAAGGCCGGTCCGCGGGCGCGCAGGTCAGCATGGTGACGAAGTCCGGCACCAACAAATTCCACGGCTCGGCCTATGAGTACAACCGGCCGACGCTGACCGTCGCGAACAACTTCTTCAATAAGCAGGCGCAGCTGAACAGCGGGCTACCGAACCGTCCGCCAAAACTGATCCGCAACATCTTCGGTGCGACGCTGGGTGGTCCGATTGTCAAGGACAAGCTGTTCTTCTTCGGCAATTACGAGGGAACCCGGCAGGCGGAGAACACGCAGATCACGCAAACGGTGCCGACCGCCGCGTACAAGTCCGGAGTGCTGCAGTACCAGGGGGCAAGCGGCCAGGTCGTCGCGTTAACCCCGCAGCAGGTGGCCACTTTGGACGCGGGTTGTGTTGACGCGGGAGGGTGTGGGAATGCGCAATATTCTCCGGGACCCGGTCCGAATCCGTATGCGCTGGACTACTTCGCCTCGATGCCGACAGCGAACGGTTTCACCGAGGGCGACGGACTGAACACAGGGTCGTGTACGTTTTACTCGCCAAATCCAATCACACTGAACACGAGCATTATTCGTCTCGATTTCACGCCGAACAACAAACATCGCATCTTCGTGCGCGGCGGGTTGCAGAAGGACACGACCGGATTTCCTGAACAGTTCCCCGGGCAGGGTCCTTCGCAGGTGTTTGAGGACAACACGAAGGGCATCGTTGCGGGCGATACCTGGTCGATCTCACCCAACCTGGTGAACGATTTCCGCTATGGGTTCGTGCGGCAGGGGAACAGCTTCCGCGGTGTGGGTAAGGGCGACTATGTTGATTTCAGGTTC
>DASSKX010000332.1:0-3033 GCA_035689925.1 Acidobacteriaceae bacterium | reverse complement strand
GCAGCAACCGTTTGCGAGGACTCGACCAGCCTGAGCGTGAACTGGGGCGTTTCGATGGAAAAGGTGGCGGGCGGCGCCGGCTGAGACTGCGCGACGCACAGAGGCTGAACGCAGGCCGCGGCGATCAGCGCGATCAGGACTGCGCCGGCTCGCGTGCGCCCGCGGAGTTCAGCTTCCGGCTCGCTCGTGGAGAATTTCATGCCTTCCGATTGTGCCAGTTTCCAGCCTCGCGATCCTGCTCAAAAAAATTTGCCGGACGCGGGTTCAATTCGCGCCCGGCAGGAGGCGACGTTTGCGGAGTCAGCGCGAACGTCAGAAGTCGATATTGGCTCGCAATTCAATGATTCGGCCAAATCCTGGAGTCTCTCCACCGCTCTCGTTCGTCGGCGCTCCCGTGCCGAAGCGGGTGTCCCGGACTCCGGAATCGAAGGCGCCCGAGCCGCTGGCATTCCCAAATACGGGATGGTTCCAGACGTTGATAAACGCACTCTGCAATCGCAGGCGCACCTGTTCGTGCAGCTGAATCGCCTTGGTGACAGAGATGTCCTGATAGAACTGCCGCGGTCCGTGCAGGTAGATCACCTGACCGATGGTTCCCGGCGTGGTGTTGGCGGTGATGTATTGCGACTTCGCGCCACCACCTGTCGGCGCGGTGAGGTATTTGGGATTGATCAGATCGGCGAAAGGCTTGCCGGGCACCTTGTAGACCCCGACAGAACTCTGCAGCTGCGACGGCGTCACTCCGTGGAGCACAATGCCGCCGTCCGCATAGTCGTTGTAGGTGCCGTATTTACCCGTCAGCTGCGCCGGCTCACCCGTCTGATAGGTGACGATGCTTCCGACGCTGAAGCCGCCTACCAGCTTATCGAGAGCGCCGTTGTGGCTGAGATACTCGCGACCGCGGCCGAAGGGCAGCTCGTAGGTGCCGTTGGCGTGGAAGACATGGCGCATGTCAAAGAGCGTCGGCCCGTAGCTCCTGTGCAGGTCTCGCAGGCTGAAAGCGTTGAATGCGCCGGTCCACTGGTTATTGGAGGCGATACCGAGGCTGTGGCTGAGCGTGTAATTTGCGTCGTACTGCAGTCCGTGCCAGTTACCCTGCCGCAAATCTACCTGGAGACCGTTGTAGGTGGAATAGCCCGACGATGCGAGCTCGCCGGTCACATTCGAGACGTTGAAGAAGGTGTTGCTCGTCGGCGAGAAGCCTGGATTGGAGCCCGCCGCATAAGGATTGGCGACGAAGAAGTTGATGGGATAACCCGCGCCCGCGCCGGTGTAGCCCGCGTTCGTGGCGCAGGGCGAGAATCCGGCGCCGACCAGGTTACAGAAGTACGGCACGGTGCCATTGACACCTGCGAGGGTCGCGGCCATGACGCCGGCCTGGCCGGTCTTCAGATATGTGATGAACTGCTGGTTGGTGAAGTCCGACGCATTCGTGCCGCCAAAGGCTGCATCAAAGATCGGCGTCGCGTTGCCGTAGCTGCTCGAGAAGGACTTGCCTCCGGAGGCCGCGAGGTTGGCCTGCGCATTCTTAAACTCCTGCAGGAACCCATTCTCAAAGATGTTCACTTCGTTTGGATCGATGTCGATCCATTGGTGAATAGCGCGGTTCCCCGTGTATCGAACTTCGAGCGCCATGTTGTGACCGAAGCCGCGCTGGATGCCGAAATTCCAGGATTCGGCATAGGGCTGCTTCACGTTCGGGCTGAGGCCATACACCGGAGTTGACCCCTGAAAGGTGAATTCCGACTCGGGCGCGGTCGCCTCATAAGCTTGCGGTGAGAGGCCAAACGGCGGCAGGCTGTCGCCCAGCGCCAAACTGCCGGGTGCGAAGGTGCCAGGCGCGCCGGTGTTGTTCGGATTGAGGAAGAAGTACTGGTAGTAGAAGGAGCCGTAGTCAGTGGCGAAGTCCCAGAAATACTGGTAAGGCTCGGTGAAGCGGCGAAGCGCAAAACCGCCACGGATCACGGTCTGGTCGCCGCCGAGCAGGCCGTGCAATGCGCCTTCGCCTTTGGGATTCCAGGCGAATCCGAATGCAGGCTGCGGCGTTACCTTCCAGGGCTTGTACGGCTCCGCCTGGCTGGTGATCATGGGGTTCATGTCGCCCTTGAGGGAGCCAGGGTGGAAGAGATTGCCGATGCCCGAGGGTCCATAGATCGCCGACTCTGAAGCCGAGTGATAGAAGCCGGTCAGATCGCGCGAGGATCCGACGAGATCCCACCGCAGGCCGTAGTTCAGCGTCAGGCGCGGCGTGATCTTCCAGGAGTCTTCGGCGAAGAGCCCCCAGGAAGCGACCAGTTCATCCAGCGGATACTCGCCGGTCTGGCCGGGGGTGTTGTACGACTTCTTTTTGATGTTGTACGGCGACTCACCGCTGACTGAGGCGAGTCGGCCCACAAGGATGGCGTAGAGTGCCTGAGCCTCGCCCAGTTCCGTGTCGGTCGCATCTGGCAGAGTTCCGTCCGGACCGTTTGTGAATGCGTTCAGCGCCGGATCGCCGGTGGCCAGCCCGAGGGCGTAGTTGTTGAATCCCGCCGGAGCATTCCAGTAGTGATCCTGTTCGCGGTACCACGTCACGCCGTACTGGATCGTGTGGTTGTGGCGCTGCCAGGTCATTGAGTCGGAGAAAGTGAGGATGGGATAGAAGGTGCTGATGGGCAGGTTGTACGCCTGACCGGACATCTCCGGCGAACCGGAAGGCAGCCCCGGATAATTCCAGCTCACGCTCGGCTGCGAAACGTACAGCGGCGCCGCGTTGTACGCGTAGGCGGTCGCATCGTAAAGGTAACCGACCTTGAGCTGGTTGATGAGCTGCTGCGTGAAGATATAGTCGAACCCGAACGACGAGGTGTAGTTCTTCGTGCGATTGCCCGCAGTCTGGTTTGCAAAGCCGGAGCCCGGGAAGCCGGGTGCTGTTGCGGTCGGCTGATGCTGTAAGGTCATCATCCAGGAGAGATACATCCGGGCCTTCTGCGACGGGTTATAGTCGACGCGAGCCAGCGGATAAAAGAATGTGGTCGGCGACGACTGCTGCCA
>DASSKX010000331.1:0-2986 GCA_035689925.1 Acidobacteriaceae bacterium | reverse complement strand
TCCCCACCGTCACGCCCACCGGCCGGCCCCACACATCACCATTCGGTGTCGTAAATCCGGTCAGGAAGTCCATGTACTCGCCGGTCGCGTGCCCATTCTTCACCGGCGCAACGATCACCTCATACCCGGCACGTGTCGATTTATTCCACGAACCATGCTCCGCTGCAATCACGTCGCCCTTGTACTCCGCCGGAAACTGCGAACCCTGGTAGAACAGCATCTCCAGCGACGCGAAATGCGGCTGCAGCAGCACGTCGGGCGTAATCACCTTCCCCTTCAGCTCCGGGTGCTTCCCCTGCTGCCGCGGATCCTGGACGCCGCCATCGGCGCTCATGTAATACCACGGCCACCCGTAGAAACCGCCCTCCTGCACATGCGTGATGTAGTCGGGCACCAGATTGTCGCCGAGCATGTCGCGCTCGTTCGTCGAGCACCACAACTCGCCCGTGATCGGATTGATGGCCTCGCCCACGCAGTTCCGAATCCCGTAGGCATATACCTTCTCGAATTTCCCCTCCGGCGTGTACTCCAGCACATCCGCCCGGTGATATTCCTCCGGATGCGTGTCCGGGTCATCCACATTCGAGTGCGACCCGACCGACACCAGCATGTGCTGCCCGTCTTTCGTGAACGCGATATCCCGGGTCCAGTGGCCGCCCCCGCGCAACCGCCCGCCCCCCGGCAGATCTGTCAACTTCTGCGCCGGTCCGCGCGCCTTCATATCGCCCACCTGATACGGAAACCGCACCACCGAATCCGTATTGCCGATGTATACCCACTTCGGATTCGGCCCTGCCGGATAAAAATTGATCCCGAACGGCTGGCTCAAATTCTCGGCAAAGGTCGACACCTGCTTCGCCTTGCCGTCCGGTCCCACACCGCGGAATACCATCACTTTGTTCTGATAGCTGATCGCGACAAACAAGTCGCCATTCGGCGCCGTGCGAATCAGCCGCGGCTGATCGAGCCCCGTGTAGTACAGATCAACCTTGAAGCCCTTCGGCGCCTGCGGCCACGCATCCTTTGGCCGCGCCACCTGGTTCGGACCATTGTCGACGCCCTTTGTCGCATACGGCGCCGGCAGATCCTTCACCGTCAGGTGACGCATCACGCCGGGATGTTCCTTCGTGTAGTCAGTAAATGCATTCTGGCCGGTGAGCACCTGGCCCTGCGCGTACGACATGCCGCCGACCAGCGCCGCTGCGATCAGTGCAGCGGCCGATGGGTGAAAAACCTTCTGCATGCGTTCCTCCGGGGATGGCAATGAAAGGATTGCAACCCGCTCGCTCCAATGCTGCGCGCGGACCTGCATCGATCTTATTGCAATTGATTCAGTGTGGCTGATCGCTGCCCGGGGTGGGCAGATCGTGAATGTCCTGCGGCGCGTCCAGCAGATGCTGCAGCAACGGCGTCGGAATCGTCCCCGTCAGCACTGCCTTGTTGCTGTGCCGCTCCATCCTGATGCTGCTCAGCATTGAGCGCATCGGCTGATCCAGCGGCCCCGGCGCGGCCGAATCCTGCGCCGCGCGCGCCAGCCGCAGAATCGTCTGCACCGACTCCGCCGTATCGGCCGCCGTGGCCTCCGTCGGCGCAATCTCCTCGATGCGCAGATGAATATGCCCTACCCACGACAGCGACCCAATCACCATGGTGTCCGTCGGCACCGGAATCTGCAGCCCGAAAACGCGAATGCCTCCGCCCCGGTTGAGCGGCGCCTGAATTTGTCCAATCCCCCACGCAATCGACAGCAGCGGCACCTGCGGATAGTACTTCGACAGCAACGACGATCCGGAAAACGGCAGCGCCGCCGTTTGATGCCGATCGATCATGGCGTGAATCTGCTCCGGCGTCGGTGTATTGCTCACCGCCACCGTGTCATACCCAAGCAGCGTCACGCGCACCGTGCGCCCCTCGCTCGGAATGTTGTAGATCGTGTGCCCCGCGTACGCTTCCTGGTTCGCCGCCACGCTGGCCAGATACGTCGTCAGCCGTCGCCCGTCGAACTTCCCCGTGAACACCTCAGAAAAGGCCACCGCCCCGTTCGGGCCATTCGCATCCTTCATCCGGTGCAGCGCAAATGCCGCATCGTCCAGGTCGCGCTCGAACTGGATGCCCGTTGCATCGATGAATCGCTGATACTCCGGCGAGTGCTGCACCGGATGCTGATCGAAATGCGTCGCCGACCGCAACGGCCGCAGATTCAGATAGACGATCCCGTCCGACTCAGGCAGCAACCGTGCCGCTTCCGGAGGCGCTTCCTTGCGGAGATAAATCGCGCCGCCCAGCAGCAGCAGCACGAGAATGACGATGGCGATGGAGAACCGCGTGCGCCTGTGGATCATCGGGCTGTGCCTTCCATCATCTCACCCGGGTCAAATTCCGCCGGCCCTCCAGTCCCGGCAACTTCCCCCGCCTTCCCCAACTCCCACTTGTAGAAGCCCATTTTTGAGACGCAACCAGAGGAGGAACCATGGCAGAACGGCAACGCGGCATCCAGCCCGGGCAGGGAGCGGAAAGCGGCACCAACCGCTCCCCCGAGCACTTTCAGCGCGCCCCAGGACACCACAACACCGTTCCCGAGCGCGCCGCTCACGTGGGTACACCCACCAGCCGCACGCCCTCCGGCACCAACCAGGGCATCAGTAATCGCTCCATTGCCATCGAGGACGAGGGTCAGGAAAAAGTCGTCCGCGACCGCCCCGACGTGCAGGCCGGGCTGAATCAGAACAAGCGCGGGTAGAGCAATTTCAGGCCGAGGCGGCTCCTTGGCGAGCCGCCTTTTCGTGTGATAATTTCAATCTGTACCCATCGTTTTGAAGACGCAGGCGTGTGTCCACGGACCGTGGGTGGCTGTCAGGGCTGGCGTAGCTCAGCTGGTAGAGCATCTGATTTGTAATCAGAGGGTCGGGGGTTCAAGTCCCTTCGCCAGCTCCAGTTTCGCCGGGTAATTTCTTCGCAGCGATTCCCGAAAGCGTGCGTGCAACAG
>DASSKX010000330.1:0-2604 GCA_035689925.1 Acidobacteriaceae bacterium | reverse complement strand
GGCAGCCTTCGCCTGCTCCGTCTGGGCGGTGTACGACGCAACCCGCAATTGCGCAGCTTCCGCGTGCTTCTCCACCTCGTCGAATTCCTGCGGGCTGACGCTCTTCTGGTCTTTCAGGATCTGGTAGCGCGCGAGCGTTTGCGCTGCGAGTGACGCCTCGGACTGGGCGGCCATCTGCTGCTTCTCGGCGGCGAGTTCGCCAGCCGTTGCCTGGCTGAGAGCCGACTGCATCGCCGCATCCTCGAGCGTGACGAGCGGCTGTCCGGCACGGACGCGATCACCGGGCTGAACCAGCACCTGGCGGATGCGCCCCGGCACCTGCGCGGAAATCACAGCGGTCTCTTTGGCGTGAATCGTTCCTGTGGCCTGGATCGTTTCTGCCTGCTGCGTGGCCACGGCCTGTACCAGCTGTGCATGCTCTGTGCCGAGTGCCGCCGCAACCGGCTTCACGTCGCGCGAGCAGCCAAGCAGTAGAACCGGTGAGACAAGGAGTGAGGCGAACGCGATGCGTTTCATTGCAGGTTCTCCGCGGTATCGGGTGTGAGCTGGCCGGTGGCGTACAGCAGTGCGGCATAAGCGACCGTATTGGCGTACGCCGCGTGCCAGTAGTCGTTCTGGCTCTGCCGCTGGGCATCTTCGGCGCGCAGCAGATCGGTCATGGTGGCGAGTCCCGCGTCGTACCGGTTGCGCAGGATGCGCAGGCTTTCGCTGGACTGATCCATGGACGCTCGCGCGGTGGCGATCATGCGCTCGGCCGTCTGGTGACCAGTGAATGCGCGGCTGACCGCGAGCCGGATTTGCTGTTCCTGCTGCTGCTCCTGTGCTGCAGCCTTGGCGCGGGCGGCCTGGGCCTGCGCCAGACGCGCGCGTTGCCCCAGCGGCAGGAAATCCAGACTGAGTTGCGCTCCCGCGACCCAGTTGTTGCCCCCGTTGCCGGCCATGCTCTGGCGGTCCATCTCCCAGTTGCCGTAAGCGCTGAGCTGCGGCAGGAACGCGGAACGCGCGGCGCCGACCGCCTTTTGCTGGGCGCTGGTCGCGAGCCGCAGGGCAGTGAGGTCGGGGCGCGTCTTGAGCGCGGCAGCGACGCTGTCGGCGAGCGTGCCATCCGGATAGCTCTTCGCCTCCATGGGCCGCAGCGCCGGACGCTCCCCGACGCTCTCGCCCATTGCCATTTCAAGTTCCGACCACGCCGTTTCGAGGGCTCCCTCGGCTGCGATCGTCTCCTGCTGCCGCGCGGCGAGGTTGACCTGCGCCCCAAGCAAATCGGAGTCGATGGCCAGCCCCGCTTTGACCCGGCTCTGCGCATCGTGGACCAGCGCATCCGCGGTTTGTTCCTGATGCCGCGCCACCTCAACCTGACGCTGCGCATAGAGCACCGCCTGATACGCCTGCACGGCTTCGAAGACGATCCCCTGGCGAACGGCTGCGCTCATCGATGTCGCCCCGCTCGAGCCAAGCCGTGCCGCCTGAATCTGCCGTTGCGTGGCGAAGCCGTTGAAGAGCATCCACTGGCCACTCAGCCGCGTGGCGAAATTCCCGACCGGCGTGGGACGGTTCAGCGAGTTCAGGGCGAAGTCGGAAGCAGTAAAGCGCTGCTGCCTCAGCTTCGTCCCGAAGACATACACGGGATCATTGCCGCGGGAAACGTCCTCGGCCGCGGTAAGGTGCGGCCACACCGCGGCATGAGCGAGCGATGTGCCTGCGTCGGCGTTCCGGACATCGGCTTCAGCGATGGCTATCTGCGGATTGTGGCCGAGGGCGCGCTCGATGGCATCATGCAGCGTGAGCGACGGCTGCTGGCCCAGCCCCGAAAACGGAAACAGCCCCGCCAGCAGCACGGTCCAGCGGCCGAACAAGAATCTTCTCCCCATGCGTGGCTTCCTCGCAGCGATCCGGAATGCTGAATGGAGCATTTCGGCTGCCTTCACCAGCCAAAACGCCGGGAGGGGTCAAAGCGTTACAGAACGGCGGGAGAATTCTTCAGGCGCCGGTACTCTTCGGTGAGCAGACGGCGCAGCACAGGGCGGGAATCCTCGTCTGGGCAGACCTCAAGCGAATGGCATCGGTCGATGGCGTGCTTGAGATCCTGAATGAAGGCAACACACGCGGGACAAGCTTCGATGTGGCGGTGCATCCGATCGCAGTCTTCTGTGGGAAGCTCCCCGTCCAGGTATTCGGACAGATTGCCAAAGATTTGGCGGCACTGCGCGGAGCGGCGGGGCTTCTTCTCGCGCCGCGGTGCTGTCGCCGAGTCCGGATGCAACAACCGATCCAGTTCGCGGCGCAGCAGCAGGCGCGCCCGGTGCAGCCGCACGCGAACGGTGCCCGGCCGCAGCCCCAGGATCTGCGCCACAAGGTTGGTATTCAGCTCCTCCATATCGTGCAGTACCAAAACGAGGCGGTACTCCGATGGCAGGCTGAGCACGGCCTGATGCAGCCGCTCATGGTCTTGCCGGGTGAGTGCCTGATCTTCGGGGTTAGCGCGTTGATCAGCCAGCAGCGAGTCGAGCTCGGCCTGGCCGGGCATCAGGTCCTCGAGGGCAACGGCTTTGCGGTACGTAGCCCGGCGGCGTCCCTGCAGGCATCGGTTCTTCGCCGCCGTAT
>DASSKX010000329.1:0-4924 GCA_035689925.1 Acidobacteriaceae bacterium | reverse complement strand
GATGCACATCTTCCTCGCCGAAGACCTCACCCCCGGCCCCGCCAGCCCCGAAGAAGACGAGTCTCTGGAACTCCAGTTCATTCCCCTCTCCGAACTCCTCCGCCTCATCGGCGCAGGCAAAATTCGCGATGGAAAAACGATTATCTCCGCCAGCTACTACGCCCTCTACCTTCGGCGTGGCAGGAAATAGTTCGTTTTCCTCAGATCGTTACTTTCTAGACACGGAAAACCAAACCTTCAGGCCTCGCGTCTCTATGGTCTAGCGGTTGGCACCCCCAACCCGAATCTGCCTGAGAGGAAGGTTCGTGTCTGTGGCTCAGTACAAAGGCAAAGTCAAATGGTTTAACAATGCGAAAGGGTACGGGTTTATCGGACGCGACGACGGACCCGATGTATTTGTCCACTACAGCGCTATTCAGGTGGACGGCTACAAGAGCCTGAAAGAGGGTGACGACGTCGAATTCGACATCATCCAGGGTCAGAAAGGGCCCCAGGCGGATCAGGTTGTGCGCGCCCGCGAGGTAGCCTAACTCCCCCCAGCAAGACTCTGACGTACTACCTTCCCCGCCCAGCGCGGGGAAGCTGCAGTTTTACTCCCCTTTCGCGTTGTAACCCGTCTTTCTCCGCTGGTTTGGTTTCCCGCTCCGGGAGTGGTCTAATCGTCTGCGATGGACAACCGCTCGATCGCTCAGTTGCTCGCAGAGACCGCTGACCTGCTGGAGATTGGCGCGGGCGATCCGTTTCGCATTCGCTCCTACCGTCGTGCCGCCGAGGCCGTCGAGTCCTCGACCGTCCAGTTGAGCGCCATCGCCGCCGATCCAAAAAAGCTGCAGGAGATCCCCGGCATCGGCAAAGGGATGGCCGCGAATATTCAGGACATCGAACGTACCGGAACCCTGCCTCTCCGCGAAGAACTGCTCGCCAAATATCGGCCCACCATGCTGGAGCTGCTGCGCCTCCCCGGCATGGGTCCGAAGACCGTCGCCCTCCTCTGGGACGCGCTCCAGGTCTCTTCCGTCCAGGAACTCGAAATCGCTATCACTGCGGGACGCCTCTCGACCCTTCCCCGCTTCGGCGAGAAGCTCATCGAAAAACTGCGCAAGGGCATCGAGGACTACAAGCAGCGCAGCGGGCGATTCCTCATCGACGACGCCGAGACCGCCGCCGACAAGCTGATCGCGTACCTGCGCGAATTTCCCGGCTTCACCACCATCATGCCGGCCGGATCGCTCCGCCGCGGCCGCGACACCGTCGGCGACCTCGACATCCTCGCCACCGGTCCCTGCTGCGCCGAAGATCAGGTCGCTGCCGCAGTCGACTACGCGGCGAACTATCCTCCTGCCGCGACCATGCTCGCAAAAGGCCAGAACAAGGTCAGCTTCCGCCTGCGCAGCGGACTCCAGGTTGACGTGCGCCTTCTGCCCGAGCGCTCCTTCGGCGCGGCCCTTCAGTACTTCACCGGATCGAAAATGCACAACGTGACGGTCCGCCAGCGCGCGCTCAAGCGCGGCTATACCCTCAGCGAATACGCGCTCGCTCGCCTGGACGACGGCACCTTCGTCGCCGGAGCCAGCGAAGAAGAAATCTACGCCGCGCTCGGCCTCGACTGCATCCCTCCGGAACTCCGCGAGAACAATGGTGAAATCGAAGCCGCCGAAGAGCATCGCCTCCCCGCGCTCATCGACGAAAAAGACATCCGCGGCGACCTGCACATGCACACCGAAGCCTCCGACGGAAAATGCTCGATCCGCGAGATGGCTGAGGCGGGCATCGCGCGTGGATACGAATACATCGCGATCACCGACCACTCCAAAAATCTGGCGATGATCAACGGTCTTGACGATCAGCGCGCCCTCGAACACATCCAGCGGATCCGCCAGGTCGATGCCGAACTCGACGGCAGGATTCGCGTCTTCGCCGGCATCGAGGTCGACATCCTGGCCGACGGCGCGCTTGACCTCTCCAACGAGGTCCTCGCGCAGATGGACATCGTCATCGCCAGCGTGCATTCGCTCTTCAACATGCCCGAGCAGCAGATGACCGACCGCATGCTGCGCGCCATCGAGAACCCGTACGTCCGCATCCTGGGCCACCCCACCGGGCGTCTGCTGTTGCGCCGCGAACCGTATCAGCTCGACCTCAACGCCATCCTTCGTCGCGCCGCCGAACTCGGCGTGGCCGTCGAGCACAACGCCTATCCCGACCGCCTCGACCTCTGTGACCGCGACCTGCGCCTCGCCCGGGAACTAGGCTGTCGCATCGTCATCGATACCGATTCGCACCACACCAGCCATCTCAGCAAAATGCATTACGGCGTCCGCCAGCTCCGCCGCGCCTGGCTGACGAAACAGGATGTCGTCAACACGCTGCCCGCCGGCGAAATCCTTTCCGCGTTGCGCCCGCGCCCAACGTGATGAAGGCCGGTCGCGCCCCATCCACGTCAAATTCAGTAGAATGCGAGAACCGATATGGCCAAAACAGATTCCGGCATTCATCCCGTCGTAGCGGCAGTGGCCGCGGTCGTCATCGTCGTGGCCATCGTCGGAGGCTACGTCTGGTACAACACCAAGCCTCCGGTGCACACGGGTCAGCTGGTCTCGATTACCGCGTATCCGATCCATCGCGAACTCTCCACCGGCGATGCCCTCGGCGGTTTGGCGGGACAGAAGGACGTCTATGACGAGGAAATCGTTATTGCCAACGTCCGCATTAAGAGCAACACGCAGCTGCCGCTTTTTCTGCACGACATGTGGGCCGATGTCACGCTGCCCGATGGCAGCCAGCAGCGCAGCACCGCGGCCAGCAGCAACGATTACCGCGCTGTCTTCATTGCGTATCCCACGCTCGCTCCGCAGCAGACCAAGCCCGTCATGCGCGACATCACCATGACCCCCGGCCAGGAAGTCGAGGGCCAGCTCATCTTCCACTACCCCATCAGTGGCCAGCAATGGGACCAGCGCAAGGACTTCCAGATCCACATCGAATTCACCCACCAGAAGGATCTCGTCCTCGACGAAAAGTCCGGAGCCTCCGGCAAGAAGGCCTGACCCGCACAAGAAATTTGAGACGATTTCCCGCCCAACCCGGTATTCTAAAAATAGAGAGCAAAACAAAGACTCAGCCCCGCGGCTGAGTCTTTTCTCTTTTTGGGAGAAGCGATCCCGAAAGCGAGCCGTATGCATAGGCAGCCGCGGTACTTACGAACATCTACTGCAGCTTCTGTTGCTTACGCGCCGCGCCGGGGTATGCCGGAGGGGTTTCCCCTCGCATGCAAGCCCTGCACGGTGAATTGCATGCGAGCCGTGAGCCGGGTTGCACCCCCCAGGGGGACGCAGGTCAGCCTTTGCTCCCGCCTCGCATTTCTGATTGACTGAATCTGAACCTCCACCCATGTTTGCCAAGGCGCAGCGCGTTCACTTCATCGGTATCGGCGGCATCGGCATGAGCGGCATCGCCGAGATCCTGCTCAACCTCCAGTACCCCGTCAGCGGATCGGATCTCCGCCGCTCATCCGTCACCGATCGCCTTGCGCTCCTCGGCGCGACGGTCTTCGAGGGCCATGCCGCCGCCAACGTGATCGGTGCCGGCGTCGTCGTCGTCAGCTCCGCGGTCAACGAGCGCAACCCGGAAGTAATCGAAGCCCGCGCCCGCAAGATCCCCGTCATCCAGCGGGCCGAGATGCTGGCCGAGCTGATGCGGCTGAAGTACGGCATCGCCATCGCGGGCATGCACGGCAAGACCACCACGACCTCCATGGTCGCCTCGGTCCTGACGGCAGGCGGCCTCGACCCCACCGTAGTCGTCGGCGGACGCGTGGACACCATGGGCTCCAACGCGCGCCTCGGCCAGTCGCAGTACCTGGTCGCCGAAGCCGACGAGAGCGACCGCTCCTTCCTGCGCCTCTCGCCCATCCTCGCCGTCGTCACGAACCTCGACCGCGAGCACATGGACTGCTACCGCGACATGGCCGACGTCGAGAGCGCCTTCGTCGAATTCATGGACAAGGTTCCGTTCTACGGCGCCTGTGTCGCCTGTGCCGACGATCCCCATCTGGCTGCCATCTTGCCCCGGGTGCGCCGCCGCGTCTTCACCTACGGATCATCCGCGAAAGCCGACTTCGTCCTCCGCATGCTGCCGCCCATGCCTGTGACTGGCGAAGAGACTCCGGGGGGCTGCGTCTCCCGCTTCGAAGTCGCTGCCGGAGCTGACGTCTACGGCCCCTTCGAACTGCATGTGCCCGGCATGCACAACGTCCTCAACGCTACGGCCGCCGTTGCGATCGGCGCTCAGCTGGAGGTCCGGCCCGATGCCATCGCCCAGGGCCTCCGCGCCTTTCGCGGCGTCGACCGCCGCTTCCAGATCAAAGGCTGCGCCGGCGGCATCACCGTCGTCGACGACTACGGCCACCACCCGACCGAGATCCGCGCCACCCTGCGCGCTGCCCGGGATTGCGGCTACCACGCCGTCCACGTCATCTTCCAGCCCCACCGCTACACCCGCACCCGCGACCTGATGGACGAGTTCGTTCACGCCTTCGACGACGCAGCCTCCGTTGAGGTCCTCGACATCTACGCCGCCAGTGAGGAGCTGATCCCCGGCATCACCGCCCAGGGCCTGGTCCGCAACATCCGCCAGAACCACGGTTCGCCCGCCGAGATCGAATACGCCGCCAATGCCGACGAAGCCATCACCCGCGCCCTCGCCCGCGCCAAATCCGGCGACGTGATCCTCACCCTGGGCGCCGGCAATGTGTCCCAATTGGCGCCCCTCGTCGTCGAGCGCCTGCAGGCTGCCGACACCCCAGTGGACGAAGCCCACAGCAAGACCCCAGGCAGGGGTAGGGTAGGGGTTACCCCTCTGTAAGTTGCTGAAAATAAAACAACCCGAGGGGGTAGAACCCCTCGGGCAGGTAACCAAAAGCGCA
>DASSKX010000328.1:0-10234 GCA_035689925.1 Acidobacteriaceae bacterium | reverse complement strand
CGCCCAGGCGCCTAACCGAGCACCTTCGCCGCTTCCTGCGCGAAGTACGTCACGATGAACCCCGCGCCAGCCCGGCGGATCGAGAGCAGCGACTCCATCATGGCGCGCTGCGGTTCGAGCCAGCCGCGGGCGAAGGCGGCGTGCAGCATCGAGTATTCCCCGGAGACCTGATACGCGCCGATGGGCACTTCGAAGCGCTCGCGCGCAGCGCGGATCACGTCCAGGTAGGGCATGGCGGGCTTCATCAGAATCATATCGGCGCCTTCGCCCAGGTCGAGGTCGATCTCGCGCATCGCCTCGCGGATGTTCGCGCCGTCCATCTGATAGCTGCGGCGGTCGCCAAACTGCGGAGCGGAATCGGCTGCCTCGCGGAAGGGTCCGTAAAAGGCTGAGGCGAACTTCGCCGCGTAAGAGAGGATCGCGACCTGCTCCAGACCTTCGTCGTCCATCAGATCGCGGATCGCGGCGACGCGGCCGTCCATCATGTCACTGGGGGCGACGACGTCCGCTCCGGCGTGCGCGAGGGAGGCGGCGGTCTTCGCGAGCAAGCCCAGGGTCGAGTCGTTCTCGACCTCGTACTCGTCTCCATGCTGCTTCACGATGCCGCAGTGTCCGTGCGAGGTGTACTCGCAGAGACAGACGTCGGCCATCAGGACCAGGCTTTTCGCCGCGCTCGATGCTTTGAGCGCCCGCAGGCCGCGCTGCACGATGCCGTCGTCGTCCCACGCGCCGGTGGCCTGCTCGTCCTTCGACTCGGGCAAGCCGAAGAGCAACAGACCGCCGATGCCGAGCGAGGCCGCGGCTTCAGCTTCCTTGACCGCCTCATCGATGGAGAGATTGAAGACGCCCGGCATGGAGCCGATCTCGCGGCGGATGCCTTCGCCGGGACGGAGGAAGAGCGGCAGGATCAGAGCGCCGGGCTCGAGATGGGTTTCGCGCACCAGGGCGCGCATGGGCTCATTGCGCCGCAGACGGCGCAGCCGGGTGATGGGGAATTCCATGTGCCCATTCTAAGGAAGGGGCGCAGCCGGGCGGATGTGACATTCCGCACAGAGGCGGCCGGTAGGCCTGTAGCCCGTAGCAAAGCACCGCCACATGCTGAAGGCAACGGCTATTGACTGCTGACCTGCAGCTGCTCGTATTCCTGGCCGGAGGCGCTGGGCAGCAGCACCCACAGCGTGTAAATGGCGAGGGCGGTGCCGAAGGGCAGCTTGATCAGCGTCAGAAACGCCGCGACGATGGCCAGCATGCGCGCCCAGCCGGCGCGGCGCAGCAGCCCGATGCCGGTCGCGACGCAGAGCACGCCGCGCAGCAGCGTGGCGGCCGTGATCAGCGGGAAGAGCCAGGGCATCTGGGCAAAGGGAAAGTGGAATCCCTCTCCCCAACCACCGCGCGGAAAGCCCCAGCCGTGGACCATCCCGGCGAAGAATGGGACGAACATCATCCACATCAGCAGCGTGTAGCCGGCGTAGACCAGCCAAAGAATCCCCAGGGTGTGCACGTGGCGGTGCACGCGGGTCCAGATCCAGGGCGGAGGCGTCGCCGTCGCAATCGGCGTCACCTGCCGTCCGCATCGCGGACAAAAGGCCGCGTACTCATCGACCGGCTGACCACAGGCACTGCAGAACATGGGGCGCCACCTCCTTTACAACATAGCAATACGCAGGGAGAGGGCGTCCGGTTCCGGACATCCAGAGCCGGCTGTCAGCAGCGGGTAGCTGGCAGGTTTTGCTCCGCCCAGATGGTTTTGGACACGGGCGACGGGCTACAGGCTACCGGCTTTCCCCTGTTAAGCTGGTCACCGAGGGCTGAAAAAGCGGATGTCCTGGTTCAGGCGGGAAGACAACAGGATCGAGTCGGGAGCCAACCGGGTGCGCACGGAAGGCCTGTGGGTCAAGTGCGAGGGGTGCAGCCAGACCATCTGGAAGGCGGACCTCGAGGCCAACCTGCAGGTGTGTCCGAAGTGCGGCCGGCACGAGCGGCTCGGCGCCCGCGCCCGCATCGAGAATCTGCTGGAGCCGGGGTTCGAGTGGGTCGACGGCGAACTGAAATCGACGGACCCGCTGCAGTTTACTGACCTGAAGCCCTACCGTGGACGCCTCCAGAAGGCCCGGCAGGAAACCGGCCTGAACGACGCCATTGTGAACGCACAGGGCCTGCTTGGGCCGCATCGCGTGGTGCTCAGCGTGATGGAGTACAGCTTTATCGGCGGCAGCATGGGGGCCGTCGTCGGCGAGACGATCGCCCGCGCCATCGACCGGGCGCACGATCAGCGCCAGCCGCTGATCACCGTGGCGGCTTCGGGCGGCGCGCGCATGATGGAAGGCATCGTGAGCCTGATGCAGCTGGCCAAGGTTTCCGCGGCGCTGGCGCGCCTGGATGAGGCGGGTATCCCGTTCATTTCGGTCCTCACCGATCCAACCACCGGCGGCGTTACTGCGAGCTTCGCTATGCTGGGCGACCTGAATATCGCCGAGCCGGGCGCGCTGATCGGCTTTGCCGGCCCGCGTGTGATCGAGCAGACGATCCGGCAGAAGCTGCCTGAGGGCTTTCAGCGCTCCGAGTTCCTGCTCCAGCACGGTTTCCTCGACGCCGTGGTTCCGCGCAAGGAGATGAAGCAGTACCTGATCCGCGCGCTGGACTTCATGAACGGGACGAGGGCGGCGTAAGGTTAGTCGCCCTTCTGCGCGATCTACTTTCCAGCAACCGTCTCCGCGTTGCCCACCGCAGCCCTGGCGTGCTGCACTTCCGCGAGACCGGCGTCGGCTGAGGGCCACGCTTTCAGGAACGTCTGGTATTCGGTCCGGGCTTGCGCGGTGTTGCCGGCGAGTTCGTCGGCGTGGGCGATGCCGTACAACTCGAATCCGGAGTTCGGCCGCTCATCGAGAGCGAGCTGGTACGCCGCCTTCGCTTCCGCATACTGCTTTGCGCGGAGCAGAGCTTCGCCTTCGCTCTCGGCGACGGGGCGGATGTAGAACGGCGGCTCGTGATAGCCCATCTTCTTCTCGGCGGCGATGGCCTGGGTGTACAGCTTCCTTCCTGCTTCGGTCTTGCCCTGCGCCAGCAGAACGCTGCCGCGCAGCTCCAGCGAGGCGATGCTGAGCGACTGCATCAGCGGACCGGCTAAGGCATCCGGATCGAGCGGAGCGGTGGGCTTGTCGTTCTTCCCGGCGGCAGCGGAGTCGCCTGCTTTCTTCTTTTCGTCCGAGTCGGACCTGGCGTCGTGCTCCTGCCGCCAGAGTCCGGCGTCCATTGCGGACGAAGCCGCCTGTGCCGCGGCTACGTCGCCCTTCTCCAGCGCCAGCATGCCGGTGGCAAAGCTGCGTAGCTCGTCGCGCAGGAAGCGCAGGTTCGTGGTCTTGTCGGAGTCGGACAGTTTGGCGCTGTCGAGCTGGGTCAGCACCGCGGACCAGTCGCCGGTGCGCAGGGCGACGGGCAGGCGCAGGCTGACGCGGGTGATCTGATCGCGGGCGTTCCAGATGTAGAGCGAGGCCGAGAGCTCTCCGTGTGCGGCGGCGAGGTGATCGGAGAGGGCATTCGCATCGGCGAGGCGGCCCTGCTCCATCAGGTTCGCGATCGCGTACATGAGGTTGTGGACGTAGTTCCAGTCATCATCGACGCTGACGTGCTGCTCGCGCAGGTAGCGCTCATCGGCCTGCGTGGAAGCGGTGAACCAGCGGTCGGCGCTGGCGTAGTCGCCTACGCGGTAGTAGATGTGGCCGGGCATGTGGACCATGTGTCCGCTGGCTGGCGCGAGACTGGCCAGCTTCGCGGCGCTGTCGATCGCGCGCTCCGGGTGCTGGCTGGGCTCCATGGCGTGGATCCAGTAGTGGTTTGCGGCGGAGTCGTTGGGGGCTTCCTTGAGCACGCCTTCGAGGATGGCGATCTTTTCCTTCATGCCGGGTTTCGGTTCGCCCTTGTCGTCGTAGCCGTCGCCGACTGCATTCGCCAGGAAGATGCGCGCTTCGATATCGTGCGGGGCCTTCTTCACGAGCTGACGGTAGAGCGCGGTGGCCTGCGGGTTCTTGCCTTCGTCCTGCTGCGATTCGGCCTTCGCGGCTTCGATGTAGAGGCGGTCGGTTTTGCTGGCTTTGTTTTCGAGGCGCACAGCCTGGTCGAGCGCCTGCTGGCCGTACATCTTCGTCCCGGTGCCGCGCATGCCTTCGGCCTGGGAGAGGCCCCAGTAGCACATAGCGCAGTTGGGATCGACGCGGATGCCCTGCTCGAAGGCGCGCGCCGATTCGTAGTCCCAGAAGTCATGGAGAAGGCTGAGGCCCTGATCGAACCAGGCCTGCGCTTCGGGCGTGGCTTTGATCGTGATGTGGGAGTTGCCGATGCCGGTCATGCGCACCGGCGGCGGAAGCTGGTCCGGCGGGGGAAAGGCGTGCATGCCTTCCATGGGCGGCATGGCCGACTGCGCCAGCGCGCTCACGGCGCCGGCGATCACGAAGCCCGCCAGGAGCAGCGAGGCGACTCTGGGAAACATGCGACGAATGTACTCCGGATTGCGGAGGCTGGGAATGGGAGAGGGCCGGAGACCCCGCCGCTCCCGGCGAAGAGCGGCGAGGCGTGACCGTCAGCGAGCGGTTGCTACCGCTTCACGATGGTGGCCAGGCGCGGATCGTTCCAGAGGAGCGAGAACTCCTGCTGGGTGTAAACGCTGGCCATGTCCTTGTAGTGACCCTGCTTGGCGCGCTGCAGGTAATCGAGCGCGCCTTCCATGTTGCCGCGCTTCGCATAGGCTTTGGCAATCAGGAAGTTGACGACGGCGCGCTGCTCGGCCGTCATGATCTGCGCCGAGATGCCCTGCGCCTCACTGCTGCTCAGGATGTCGGCGTCGAGTTCCAGGGCGCGGGTGTATTCGGTCATCGCCCGGTCGATCTCTTTCATGCCCATCCAGGATTCGGCCAGGTTCAGGTGGGTGACGGCGCGCTGCTCATCGAGGGCGAGCGCTTCCTTCAGCGTCCGGACCGCGGGCTTGTACTTGCGCAGCAGGCAATACGTCGCGCCCAGGTTGTTGAGCGCCTCGACGTAGTTCTTCTGGTACTTGACGGCCAGCTGGAAGGAGCGCCGGGCTTCGTTCATCTCGCCGAGCTTGAGCTGCGCGATGCCGAGCTTGTTGTAGATCTCGGCATTCTTCCGGTCGGTGCGCAGGGCTGCGTTGTACCAGTCTGCGGCGGCGGAGTACTCCTCTTTGGCACGGGCAATGTCGCCCTTGATCTCGAAGTTCTTCGAGGATTGACGGGCGACGTCGGTCTTCGGCGGGGCGTCGGCATCGGCCCGGGCCGTCGGGACGACCGGCAGCAGGGCCGCTGCGGCCAGGATGAGGATCAGGCTTTTCATAAGGCACCTCCGTGCGGAGGAGCGGGTTTGGCCCTTCCGCAATCCGTCCCTAGTGAACCGCCGAATGGAGGCCGCGACAACGCTATACCGGCTACCCCGGAGTTTTCTGGGGGGTAGTACCCCCTGCTGGCTCATGTTTTCAACAACTTAGCGAGGGGTAACCCCCGGGGTGCCCAGGGGTGAAGGGCGGCGATGGGGGAGGTTACAGACGGTTACCTCGCGCAGCGAATTACGGGTTACACGGAACGGCGGGCGCAAACGGGCGTATATAAAGGGCAGCAACTCAGGACATTGGCCATGCTTGCCGCACACCAGGACGCGGTCGAACTGGAAGCCTGGCGCGAAGAACTGGAGGCGGTGCTGGCGTCGCCTCTCTTCCGCCACGCGCCAAGCCTGGCCCAGCTGTTGTCGTATCTCTGCGAGAAGCGCTTCAGCGGAGACACCAGCCAGGTGAAGGAATACTCGATTGGCGTGGAGGTCTTTCACCGCGGGGAGGATTTCGACCAGGAGACGGACTCGATTGTCCGCGTGGGCGTGAACCGCCTGCGCAAGCGGCTGGCCGAGTACTACGCGGGCGACGGCGCCTCACACCGGCTGCAGATCACGATTCCGGTTGGGCAGTATGTGCCGGAGTTTCGGGCTGTGCAGGAGCCGGCGTCGAGCCCAACTGAACTGGTGCGTGCGCCCGCCAGGCACAAAAAGCGGCCGCTGTGGATCTGGATCGCCGCGGTGCTGGCGCTGCTCGTTGTGGGTTCGGCGGGTTTCTGGTTCTGGCAGCGACGTTCGCAACCGGCTCCCGCCGTGAGCAGAGCGGCGGCCCCTGCGTCTTCCGCAGACATGCTGGTGGGCCTGCCTCCGGGGGATGAGGTGCGGATCCTGGCAGGGTCGACGCGCAGCCTGGTGGACCATGCCGGCAAGCTGTGGAGCGCCGATCTCCACTTCACCGGAGGAACCGCAACGAGGAACGAGGCGCGACGGATCGTGCGGACACAGGATCCCGGATTCTATCGGGCCAGCCGTGAAGGGCAGTTCCGCTACGACATACCGCTGAGGCCAGGCGTCTACGAATTGCAGCTGCATTTTGCGGAGACGGTCTATGGGGCGGAGAACAACGGCGTGGGCGGCGAGGGCAGCCGGCTGCTGACGGTCCGCGCCAACGGCAAGGCGCTGCTCGAGCACTTTGACGTCTTTGCCGATGCGGGCGGTGGGCAGATCGCCGACGTGCGAGTCTTCCCGGACATCAGACCCGATCGCGATGGACAGCTGCATCTGGAGTTTGCCGGCGAATCGGGCAAGGCTGCAACGCTGTCGGCGATTGCGATTCTGCCTGGCGTGCCCGGGCGGATGCGTCCGGTGCGGGTGCTGGCGCGCGCGACGCCTTACTACTCGAATGACAGCGAGTGGTGGAGCCCGGACGACTACTTTGAAGGCGGTCAGCTGGCCAGCTATACCGAGCCGGTGAACGGGACCGACGATCCGGAGCTCTATGAGACGGAGCGCTGGGGGAACTTCTCCTATGCGATTCCGGCGGCCCCCGGGCGGTATGCGGTGGTCCTGCACTTTGCAGCGCGACGGCAGTGGAACGAGGGGCAGCCGGAGTCGGGACAGCGGGAGCATGTCTTCAACGTCTTCTGCAACGGGCGGGCGGTCCTCGCGAACTTCGATCTGGCCCGTGAGGCGCAGCACGGGGACGTGGTGATACGGCGCGTGACGGGCCTTGCACCCAATGCGCAGGGCAAAATCCTGCTCACATTTGTGCCGGTCAGGGGCTACGCGACGGTGACCGGGATCGAGGTGCTGCCGCAGTAAGCCGGAGAATCAGACGTCGGATTCTTCGAGGGCGGGCTGGAACTGGTCGAGCCCGCTCCGCGCGATGGGAAGCGTCCCCCAAAACATGCTGGTGCCGATGAGTTGCAGGGCCGCGATGCCCCAGCGCATGGGACGGGGAGCCGTACCGTCGGGCCACAGGGCGCTCAACGGCCGGGGCAACCCGTCGCGGTCGGGGTGGAAGACGCGGTCGTCCCACTTCTGGGAGCCGGGCGGGAAGTGGGGATACTCGCGCACGGCGTCGATGGCCGAGCGCAGGATGCGATGCTTCCAGGGCTGGGCGTACTGCGGCAGGAACAGAACGACGCTCCTCCGGTCGCAGCGAATTTCGCGCACGAACTCGTCGAAGGAAGAGGCATTGGTCAGGTTGATATTGGCGTTGGGCTCGACCCCATGACGATCGCCGCCGGAGATGACGACCATGTTCCATTCTTCGGCCAAGCGAAGCGCGTCGCGATTCTCCTTCCAGTTCCGCAGGGCATTCAGCTCGATGGCGTGAATCCAGGTTTTGTGCCGGCGCAGGAACTCGTTCACCACGCCAACGTGGGTTGGCTCTCCCACGCGGTACAGATCCCACATCGGATGATTGAAGATGATCAGCACTTCCGGGATGGCATGGAGCGCGGCCAGGATCGCCTTCAGTTGCTCGTCCGAGGGATGAGCGGTGTATGCGGAGAGAATCTGCATCCATTCGGAGGCTGAGGAGGCGGGCAGGTTATGAACGCCGAGATGGAGCGCCTGCGCGCGCCAGGGGACGGTCCATTCCACGGAGATGGGGCTCTGCGGCTCGCCCATGACGGAGCGCAGCAGAAGCGGAGCGCTGATGTTGTCGTGGTCGGAGAGCGAGACAACGGGAGCCAGGCCGAGCTTCTCAATCTGCGCCCTCTCCAAATCGAGGGCGAGCTTCGGCGGCATGGGCGGCGTCCAGTAGCTCAGGTTGTAGTCGACGGGAAGGCCGTGACGGCCCGCCGATCGTTTTTCGAGCCGCTGCATGAGCGCGCGCATGAGGCGGTAACGAGTCCCGAGCATGGCCAGGAACTTCAGCGTCTCGCGAGACTGGTTGGTGTGGCTGTGGAGCGAAACCCCCGATCCGAATCCCTGGCAGGCGGCTGGATTGCGCCAGAGATGTAAAACTGAGGTTTTTTTCACCTGGGTCCTTTCACTTGCCTGTGCAGATGCATGGGATGGCCGTTCGTCGAGAGCAGCGAAGACCAGCAGCAGCTCAGCAACGTCAGTCAACCCGATTCGACGATCACAGCCGGCGTCGAAGCAGGACGCGCACTACACAGGGGAGTGTGATGATCACGGGAACCTGGGGGAACGAAGGCGCAAACGAACAGGCGAAATCATACTCCACAAGAGCGGGTACGGGCAGCCGCATCGGTGGCATGCGGCGGAACGCTGCTTTTTGGGCGAGTCAGGGGGCGGCGAAATGAAGAATCTGTCATTTGCGGCGTGGCGGCCGATCGGGGGGAAGCGCTGCGCCCGAGGGATCCTGTTCACTGCGAGGAAGCTGCTTCGGTCGTCTGCGGGGGGCCGGTCAGGGCAATCTGGTAGGCGCCGTAGTCGATGGTCAGCACTGCGGTGCCGCCGAGCCGAATCTTCGACTCGCTGCGATTCTTCTGCGGCAACCAGATGCCGTCGGTCTCGGCATTGGTGTTCTCGATTTGGGTGCTGGTGATCCAGAAGGAGGGATTCTTCGCCGGTTCCACTTCGATCTTTTCGACAGCGTATTGCGCTGCGTCGACCCAGACGTTGCCACGGTAGAGGAACTTGCCATTGCGCGCCGGCTCGACATGCAGGATGTAGCTCGGCCGGCCGTCGAGCAGTTCCGTTCCGGCGAGTCGGAAGCGGTAGTTCGCGGGGGTGAGGGCGGTGGATTGGCGGTCGCGGGAGGCTTCCTCTTCACTCTGCACGGCTCGTTTGAGCACCTTGTCACAGAGGAGTTTCGATCCGCTCTGCGACAGGATGCGAAAGCTTTTCCCGGAGGCCTCGTCGTAGGTGATCTCGACGTCCATCGCTCCGGACAGGGTGACCAGTCCCTTGTACCGCACCTGGTAGTGGCGCACGGCCTGGTAGTGCTTCAGTTCCTGCACCTGATGGGCCTCGTGCTGCTGCATGCGGGCGACAATCTGATCGGCGGAAGGGAGGCCCGGGTCGGGGGATGCGGGCGTTTGCGGGAATGTGGTCGGCGTGATTGCAAGCAGGAGGAGAAGGGCCTGGAAGGGCACGCTTCGAAGCGTGAACATGAGACATGGTATCGCGGCGGAGGGGTAGAGCTAATCCAGTTCGCGAAGGCGGCGGGTTACCTCCTGCATGGCGCGGGTGAGGCGGAGGACTTCGTCCATCTTGCCGGCGCGTTCGGCCTGATCGATGCCCGCGCGGAGCTGACGCTGTTCGTGCTCGAGGGCGGAGCAGCGGATGGCGTGAACGGCGGCGTCCACCTGTTCCGGATCGGGTTCGGTGTCGTGAATCGAAACGAAGATGCTGGCGAGGATCTGACGCTGCTCTTCGGACTGGAGCGAGGAGAGCGCGTCGGATTCGTCGGGGCGGCTGCGGAGCAGGTCGATGATGGCGCGAACGTCGCCGCGGATGGTGGCGAGTTCCGCCCCGTGCTGTTGCCAGGCGCCTTCGGCAACGAGGTAAGCTTCGCTCGAACGGGGTGCGGAGAAGGCAAGGAGCAGGATTTTTTCAGCGTGGGTGAGGGACTGGTCGTGGGCGGCGATGTGGTCGCGGCGGCGGACGGCGGCGTCCTTGAGCTCGGCGCGGACCAGCGTTGAGTCGACGCCGAGCGCCTGGGCGGCATCGTTGGCAAAGGCATCGCGGGCGATGCGGCTGGGGATGCGGCGGATGTGGGGCAGCAGGTAGTTGAGGGCCTCGGTCTTTGCTTTGGGGTCGCGTCCGGGGAAAAGCTGGCGGGCGCGCTCGATGAGGTAGCTCTGGTAGGGCGGCGAGGCGCGCAGGGCCTGGGCGTAGGCGCGGGCTCCGCGATCGCGGACGTAGCGGTCGGGGTCGAGGCCGCCTTCGAGGGTGAGGACCTGGACGTCGAAGCCCTCTTCGGTGA